>JAPPOW010000192.1 GCA_028817775.1 Candidatus Melainabacteria bacterium
CAGGTTGATCTGGCTGATCATCACCACCATCATCGTTAGAATCATCTTCCTCAGGTTGATCTGGCTGATCATCACCACCATCATCGTCAGAATTACCTTCATCAGGCTCATCTGGCTCTGGTTCAGGTTCAGGTTCATCATCATCTTCTTCTGGAAGTTGATCAGGAACTTCAACTACCGGGTCATCAGCAACGCCAAGCATATTGTCAATTACTGGTGGAAACAATGCATCCAAGCTTGCTTTACTCTCTGCAACAGTTTCTTCTCTACCAGGATTAAATTCTGTAAAACTCTCTATAATATCAATAACTTCAGTCGAATCCAAATTTTCCTGACTAATTTCCTCATTCTGAAAACCTTCTTCAATTTGCTCCTGAATAAAGTTCGAGACTACATCTACAACAGCAGGCTCATCTTCATCAGGCTGCACAGCAGGTGCACGCAAACTATCTTCTGGGTTGTCTTGGTTATGAGCAACGATCGCATACTCTGCACCAGGTTGAGCATCAAGAGGTAATTCTGCAACAAAGCCACCATCAGCATCAGTAGTAGTCTCAAAACCTGTTTCTGTCTCAGTACCATCTGCAGCAACTTCAACTACAGTAATTTCAACATCAGCCTCTGGACTCGTGTTTAGTGGATTAAGAAGTCTTGCCCTCCTAGTTTTAAAACTTGAACTAGAACCACTAGGCAATTGAACTCTACCAGAAATAGTTACAGCACCAGCATCAATACTAAGACTATCTTTATAGTTGTCGACTTTTAAACGTTTTTTGATTCCTTTCGGAACTACAATTGAAAAGTTACTAGTTGAAGCAACTTCAATATCATCAGAATTTTTTAGAGAAAGAGTAATAGGATCACTGTAGCCAACTACGCCATCAGTATAAGGAATTAAAATTGCTCCCTTCTGGCTAGACTCAAAAAGTTTCTTGTTGAACTTGAGCTTGGCCTTGATATTACCAGACTTGCCGGCAAGTTTAGTCGGATCATCAGACAAAGTCACTGAGAAGCTTTCAGCCGAATCAGATTCACTAAACCTCAGATCTTCATCACTCAAAACAATATCAATCGCTGTGGCTTGCAAAGCAAAACCTAGCATTACTAAAACTAAAGCTATCTTTCTCATAGCCTTATCCTGCCCCTTGCTTAGAGGGATATACTAGTCCTATCAATGGAGCAGAAAGATATCTTGACCCCAATTGTCATCCTGAGGAGAGCGTAGCTCGACGTCAGGATCTCGTGAACAAGTTGTTAATAATGGGATCCTTACGTCGCCAAGGCTCCTCAGGATGACAGAAGCTACCAAGGGTTCAATTTGACGTTAGGATTGGTAGGCCCTTGCTGCTGATCATCCTTAACCTCACTAGGCTTAGCTTCATTAACCTGCCTCAACAAATTCTCTATATCCTGGGGACTTAACTGCGGCTCAGGCTTAGGTTTCGGCTTGTTTTGAGGTTGATTTTGCTGGTCCTCGTCCTTATTTTGATCATCTTTATTTTGGTCCTTGTTTTGCTGCTGCTGTTGATCCTGCTGCTCTTCCTTCTCACCATCGCCTTCTTCATCCTCATCTTCGTTTTCTTCTTTCTCGAGTTGTTCTTTAGCGAGTTCTAGATTATGCTTAGCATCCTCATCTTCAGGCCAAATCTTCAATGCTGCTTCATAAGCTTCTACCGCTGCTTCATAATCAGCAAGTTTGAAACAAGCATTGCCTAAGTTATAGAGTGCACTTTCTTTAAGGGTCTCATCTTGAGCAAGATTAGCAGAGCGAGTAAAACTAGCCCGAGCTTGATCATAAACACCCTCGCGATAGTGAGCAATTCCAAGATTGTAATTAAGTCTTGGTGCCTGCGGGTTCTCTACTTGTAGTTTGAGATACTGCTCGCGGGCATTGGTGAATGATTCTGCTTGCAGGGCAGCATCTGCTTGCCAGAGACGGGGATCAACAGGATTTGCTTGCACCGGCACAAAGAACATAATCAATAATACAAAGATGCCAGTCTTACGACGAAGCCGCAGGCGCTCAAAGGAGCTGTCCAAACGGCGCACAAACCAAGTGCGCACAGTATTGTAGACACCCATATTCAAACTCAAAATCAATTCAAACAGTAATGCTATCAAAGCAATGCCCAAGAAAATTTGATAAGTCTCATACCACTTCTTAGAGCGTCCTGATTTAACTAATTCATCATCGATTTTGGTTTTGATATGATCATAATAAAGTTGGTCGAGATGGAAATCACTACCACTTGATCTCACATACTCACCGGAGCCTGCTTCAGCTAATTCCTTCAAGAAACTATCATCCAGTCTTGAGATCACTACCTCGCCAGCTTGATTACGTACCAAAGTGCCCTTGTATTGTACTGGCGCACCTTTGGCAGTACCAATACCAATGGTATAAATTCTGATACCTTCTGATTTGGCTCCCTTGGCTTCTTCCAAAGTAGCTTCATCATGTTCCTCACCATCACTCATAATGATCAAGGCTTTGCCTTCTGATTTGATGTACTTAAATGCCTTACGGGCTTTGGCTAGAGCGGCTTTAATTGAAGTACCCGGGGTTTCCACCGAATCAACAGTCAAACGCGTCACCCAATCTTTGACCATCAAATAATCATGAGTCAGAGGTGATTGCAAAAAAGCATCCCCTGCAAAAATAATCAAACCAATTCTATCGCCACTGAGTTTATCAATCAGTTTATTGATTTCAAACTTAGCGCGTGCCAGACGACTTGGACTAATATCCTCAGCCAGCATACTTTTGGAAAGATCCAGCGCAACAATAATATTGGTACCCTGAGTCTCAACTTCTTTCCAGTCATAGCCCCAACGTGGAGAAATTAAGGCAGTAACAAACATAGTCAAAGTCAGAGCCAGTAAAGCAAATCTCAAAAATGATTTAGCGTTAGAACTATTGGGAAACAAAGTTCTGATTCGACTCGGACGCGCTAATAGCTGTAGCACCTTCTGGCGCCGGTTCCACAAGGTATAGAGAAAGAAGATCCCGGCTGGAATCAAAACGATTAAGAACAATAACTCTGGATGCTTTATATTCATGAGAGCCTAAACCATAAAGTGTTGGAGAGAACCAATTCGACCAAGAACAGCAAAAATGCCATCCATAATAGTGGTTCGTATATATCTTTGTAGGAATTATGTTTTTTGACTTCTATCTCTGTTTTCTCCAGCTTATCGATATGAGCATATATTTTAGTCAAATCCTCAGTACTCTTGGCACGGTAATAAGCGCCACCAGTAGCTTGTGAGATCTGCAATAAAGTCTCCTCATCAATTGGGATTGCTTGTTTAACTTTCTGCATCCCAAATGGAGTTGGCACCATAAACGGCACCTCACCATCTTGTCCAATCCCGATAGTATAGATCTTGACCTTGAGTTGCTTTGCCATCTCAGCAGCTAATTGCGGAGTGAAAGTCCCTGAAGTATTCTGACCATCAGTCATCAGGATCAAAATCCGCGACTTAGCTTTGAGGTTCTTGAGTCGTTTGAGGGCAACAGCAATAGCATCACCAATCGCCGTTGAATTACCCACCATGCCAATCTTGAGATGATTAATCAAATCAATAATGGCACCATGATCCGTAGTCAACGGACACTGGGTATAAGCTTTCTCACCAAAAACCAGCAAACCCAATCTATCACCGCTACGGCGTTCAACAAAGCCAGCTAGAATTTGTTTAAGCACCGCCAGTCTATTGGCTCGCTTGCCATTAAGTTTGAGATCAAGCGCTGACATTGATTGCGAGGTATCTACAGCAAGCACGATATCAAGCCCAAGATGCTTAGTAGAAGTAACCGATTGCCCCAGTTGCGGGCGCGCCAGGGTAATAATCACTATTGCAATCAAAGCAAGCCGCAAATAAAATGGCATATGGAAACCAATTTGATCTCCCCAGGAACTATAGCTCCTGTGATAAGTACTGAGCGAGATACTTAAATTGTTCTGCTTGGCACCAAAACTATAAATCAGGAATAGTAGCGGGATCACTAGTAAGAAACTTAGTACCCAAGCATTAGCAAAGGTCATACAACCACCTCCCCGCTGTCATCCTGAGGAGCCACAGGCGACGTCAGGATCTCCCCCGGGCCAAACTCAGGACCTGTTTGCTCTTCTTCTTCACTCTCTTCAGCCACTAGCGCTTGCTCAGTGGTTCTGACTATATCAAGACTCAACTCAATATCCTTAGCCTTGGTTTCAAGACTAGCTTGATGCTTAGCAAACTTGGCAAGATCAGCCCGAGCTAAGATTTTCCCGAGAAACATAGCATGGTTAGTGCGCATACGCTTATCATCAATCAATATCGGCGCTAGCTCATCAGCGGTTTTCTCCAAACAATGCATCTCTAATCTATTTTCAAGGTAGTCCTTGATATATTCAGAATATTGAAGATAGAAAACCTTAGAATCAAGATTGATATCAAGTTCAGTTAGATTTTTAATAGTTCGCTCATAGATTGTAAGTTCAAGCACTGCTTCTTTACGGAAAAATTTGAGATAAATCAAATAAGCAAGTGCTAGTAAAACTATCAAAGCCAAAGCAATCAATAACCAGCTTGGAATAATGATTGAAATATAGCCCTTGATATCACGTAAACCCTCATCAGCAGCGGCAGGCAGCGAACTAGAAGCTGCTTGCATATTCTGTACTAGTTGAGAATTGTTTGCCATCAGGATCTGCGCTCCCTTGTTAGAAACATATGCAACAGAGTCGGAATATAAGGCTTGTGAGTACTCAAATCAAGGAAGTCAACTCCAAGTCGTTTGAATTTAGCACTCAAACGTGAGATATGATCACTTTGCATATGTGCAAAAAGTTCTCGTGTATCCTTACGGTTGAGATTGAGTAAGTTTTTGGAGCCAGTCTCTGGATTAATCAACTCCACAAAGCCGATATTGGGTAACCAAAACTCACGTGGATCACGGATTGATATTGCAATCAGATCTTGAGTCTGGCGTAGTAGTTTGAGCTCTTGCTCATAATTAAAATTCTCATCAAAGCTTTTACTTACAGTCTCAGAGCTAAGCTCCTTGAGACTTGGAGGCTTAGATTTAATAAAATCAGAAATCAAAAATACCACTGAATGATTTGGCATCATTGAGATTGCTTCTTGCAATGAGGCTTTGAGATTGGTTTTCTTGGATTTTGGTCTAAAGGTCAGTAGATCTTTAATCAAGCGGAAGATATGGGCTTTGCCCTGTTTAGGTGGCACATAGCTCTCAACATGGTCAGTGATTAGCATCATGCCTACCTTGTCGTTACTCTTAATTGCTAGTGAAGCCAAAACTGAAGCTAACTCAACAGCCATCTCTTGCTTGTTATGTTCTTGAGTACCAAAATCTCCAGAGGCGCTCAAGTCAAGCACAATAATGATTGAGAGCTGGCGTTCTTCCTTGTACTGACGCACAAATGGTTCTTGCATGCGCGCAGTAACTTTCCAATCGATACCACGAATATCATCGCCGATTTGATACTCACGGATAGCTTCAAAATTTAAACCCTTACCCTTGAATGCTGATTTATACTCACCAGAAAGAATTTCAGAGGCCATCCGGTCGGATTTGATCTGAATTTTTTTAATTTGGGAAAGTAGTTCTCGGGATATCAACACTAGAGTTTAACCTTTGTCCTCCTTAAATCGCTGTAGCGCTCTAACGCTGTAACGCTGAATTTCTTATCCGCTAGAGCGTTAGAGCGCTACAGCCTTACAGCCTATTTCTACGGCACCTCAATGCTATCAAAAATTACACTAATCACATCGTCGCTAGTTTTCTCTTCAGCTTCAGCTTCAAAGCTAATGCCCACGCGCTGTCTAAGCACTTCAAAACCAACTGATTTAACATCTTGTGGAGTAACATAGGCCCTTCCTTGCAAGTAAGCGTGAGTACGAGCAGCCAAGACTAATGCAATTGAAGCACGCGGCGACGCGCCAACTTCAATCAAACCTTCAAGCTCTTTGATCTTGTGCTTCTTACCAGCTGAATTAGTCTCACCGGTGCGAGTCGCAAAAACAATGTCAACTATATAATCTTGCACCTTCTCATCGAGGTAGACTTTATCAACCAGCTCACGCGCTTTGAAGATTTCTTCTTTACCCAAGACTTGAGTGAGCTTGATATCCTGCTTAAGCGCCATCATATTCATGATTTTCTTTTCTTCATCACGAGTCGGATAATCAATCTTAAGTTTCATCATGAACCTATCCATCTGCGCTTCAGGCAAAGCATAGGTACCTTCTTGCTCCAGTGGATTTTGAGTTGCCAAAACAATGAACGGCGCGTCAAGCTTAAAGGTCTCCTCACCAATAGTCACTTGTTTCTCTGCCATCGCTTCAAGCAATGCAGACTGAACTTTGGCTGGAGCGCGGTTGATCTCATCCGCTAGAATCAAATTACTAAAGATAGGACCTTTCTTCGTTTCAAACTCAGAAGCATTTGGTTTATAGATCTGGGTACCAATCAAATCAGCTGGCAGCAAATCTGGCGTAAATTGAATACGCTGAAAGTCTAAACCAATACACTGGGACAAAGCCTTGACGGTCTCAGTCTTAGCCAAACCAGGCACCCCCTCTATCAAAATATGACCACCAGCTATAATTCCCAAGAGCAAGCGATCAATAAAGCCCTCCTGCCCGACAATCTTACGGGCAATCTCCTCTCTAACCTTCTGGAAGTTCTTAGAATGAATCTGTATATCAGTGGTTAATTGCTCTAACTCTGAACCAGTATCAATAGTTTCTGTCATAGCTTTAATTATAAACTAGAAAAAGATCACAAGGTTTGATAGAATTAAGATAATGATTAACAGCGACCAGAGTATTAGTTTAAGTGATCTTCCTAAGGCAAGACGTCGAGTTCCTGTAATACATGTTCCTGGAGGCCATCAGAGTAATGGCCGCATTACCAGTGAGCCAATAAGAACCAAACCTAATAGCAAAGATAAAAAGAATGGCAGACCGAGCGCAGAGGAATTTGCCAAGGCTGCTATAACTAAATTAGATGAGCTGCTTGCAATCTATCAAGAGCCGCGTAATCGCTGGGATTCTTCTCACAAACGACTACTAGACTACTGCCTAGCTGTCATAGCTTCACCAAATCCTGGTGAAAAACATCTAACTAAACTAAGTGGCTACTTGAAAACTGCTCATCAAAAAATTCTAGCTGGTAAATGGACCGGCGGCAACGCAGATGAAAAAGCAAAAATACTGGCTGCCAGGGAAATAGTTGAACACGGACTCGGCAATGAAAGTTATTCACTAGTACCATTCTTCAAAGAATTTGCTGATTCTCTTCAAGACTCAACTGATTTGAATCTCTTTTTGATATTTCTAAATCTTGGTCTTCAAGAGCTCCCTGGTTGCAAGGCAACTAGTGCTGAAGGAATACAGAGTTTTGTCAAACAAGAGTTAATTCCTATACTAAGACTCTTGGATCAAAAAATTGACTCTGGGGAAATTGATGTGGCTAACAGACTACCTGGCTACCAAAACACCAAGATAGAAGTTCTTAGTGAAGCCGGTTTAACTGAGGAAGCCAAAGCTTACATTCTGCCTTTTATTAACAAAAAAAATCCTCCCGACAGAAAACGACACAGTAGAGCAGCTGCGCTCTATCCAGAATACTTAAGGATAGTGACAGACGAAGTTGCCGCAATCCGTAGCAGAGGACAAATACAAGAAGCACAAAGCTTAATCCAGACAGAAATGACTCGCACTGATCACAGCAGCCTTCTCAAGGGGCTTAAAGCTTTGACTTTGTAAGAGTATAAGGTCTCCCTAAGAACCTGTCTTGAAAGTTCAAGACAGGTTCTAAGCTTAAAAAAAAAGACCCCAGCAAAAGCCGGGGTCTCTCTATAAATCAAGCTTCTACAAACTTAGAAAGTAGTGTAGATGCTAGCCTGAACACCAATGTCAGGCGCAGTGTTGTTAATACCGAGTGGTAAACCAGCTCTAAGTTGCATATCATCCATAGGAATGATTATACCAGGAACTAGTCTTAGGTCAGTACCGATATCATCGTTGTAAACGCTGTTACCAAGTAGACCTAAAGAAAGACCGAAGTCTTCACCAGACCAAACAGCTTCATTGTAGTAAACAAGTGACTGTTGAGTCTCACCAGCTTCAGGAACATCGAATCTGTATCCGATATCACCGTGCCAGTCAAGGTCATCACCCAAGCTGATAGTGTACTCCATACCAGTTTGGAAACCATAAGCGTTACGACCAGAAACAGGTCTCAAGCTTGTAGTTGACATTAAACCACTTTGGATGAATGGGAAGTGTTGGTTTAAGTACCAAGTAAGAGCGATGTCTTCTTCGTCAACTAAACCAGCTTCCAAAGTTAAACCAAGGTTGTTGAAACCGAAAGCTGAATTATCAGTTCCGCCATCAACGTCAACACTACCATGAGTGATTGCAGTGTTTAAACCAATTCTTGTAGGGATACCTGTATCTAGAGCACGTCTCCAGTCAAGTCTTACAAGGTTGATGTTGTCCGTTGCAACACCGGCACCATGGTCATGGAACCAATCAAAACCAACTGTTAATTGGTTAGGGTTACCTTCTACGTCAATTTTTGCTTGTTGAACATTTTGTGGTGCAAATGCTGCGTTAGCACTTGAAACACTCAAAAGAAGCAACATAGCTAAAAGTATTGATCTTCTCATAAATTTTTCTCCTATTTGTTCTCCTATTTTCTCAAACGAGATAGAACATAGCTAACCAGTCCGGGTTAACTACCGAGACTATATTCTCACAAAGTCCTAGATTTGTACAATAGATTTATGGCTCAATGGCGCAAATTTAATCTTTATAATCACAGGTTCCAAATTTTTCTTAAAGTCAAAACCTAGGTCCCACAAGGGTTTTTTGGCTTTAGCTCAAGCCCTTGCCAATATCTTGATTAAAAAAAGTCAAGACACAGTTACCATAGTTAGGTGCTTGATTTACAAATTAACGGCTTTGCCACTAACGACTTTGAATGCAATTTTTGGGCTTGTCCTGAGGATGAAAAGATCAACGCACTTAACGAATATCTCCAAGCACATCAAGTGCAAAGCTACTTGGCGACTTTGATTACAGCTAGTTACGATGAATTTTGGGCCAATCTTAAACGTATCCGAGAATACCAATCAAGCTTTGGTAGGGAGAATTTAATTGGGGTACACATAGAAGGCGCTTTGATTAGCCGTATGGGAGTACATCCTAAAAAGCACGCTCAAGCCTTAAACTACCAAGCTGCCAAAAATTTGCTCAATGAATTTGGTGATCTAATCAAATTGTGGACTCTCTGTCCGCGCGTAGATGAGGCTGGACAAGTAACCCGGCTGGCTCAAGACCATGGAATTGTAGTGAGCTATGGACACAGTGAAGCTAATTACGATGAGGCGATGCATAGCTTCAAAGAATACGAGGTTAATTGCGTAACTCACTGGGGCAATGCAATGTATGTGCTTGATGATTTCAAGCAGCGTGATTGCAGTGATGAAGATTTAGCCCGCTTGGACAGCGAAAGCAAGGGCGGTTTGGGCTTAGCTGCTTATCAGAATGATGATGTTTATTGCATGGCGATAGCTGGTTCTAAAAATTTTGCTGACGAACATCTTGATCCTCGTTTGCTGCGCAAATTATTCGAGAAAAAACCTGAGCGCATGATTTTAGTTAGCGACTCAGTTCTTGCTAAGCCTAATTGCGATAAGCTCCAAGGCGGACTGACTTGCTTAGATCAACATGCACTCAACGCAATTGAAGCTGGCTGTGATGAAACTGCTGTAATAAAAGCTTGCACAGAAAATCCTAAAATGATTTTAGAAAGAGTCGCCCATTAAAAACCTTATACACAAAACAAGCTTCGCCCGGATTGCAAACTGATTTATCGTAAATAACACCATTATATTCCTGGCATTGAAGCTTACCTATTGTAATGTTTTCGTAACAACCGCGTACTAATTTAAAACCATGTTTGCGCAAAACGGCTTGCATATGAAAATAGTAATCCCAATTATTAATCACCTGGTTCGAATAAGAACAATGACTAAGAAGTTCTAACCAATATGCTAGATGCCCGCGCAGGTCGATGTTAATAATCTTAAGCTTGGTTATATTCTCTGGCATATTTTTTGTTACAGCCGAGTAGAGTTTATTACTAAGCAAACGATACTCGCGCAGGTCGTTGTATGAATTCACAGCGGAAGGCAGGGCAAGCTGCAAACAGAGCACTGAAACTATCAAAACCCTAGGCAAGATCAAGGCTAGCGCTGCAAAAATCAGCACCAATCCAATAAAGAGCGCGTGGACAGACTTCAGTGACAAAGCAATACCTGCTTGGCAAGTAATCAAATAATGCATCAAGCCAACAGCAATGCCGATGATACTAAGCATAAGCACTTGAGTTAGATCTTTGCGCTTCATTACTGCAATCAACAATAGTATTAGCCAAAGTCCAAACAAAAATTGGTAATTAGGAATTGCAAGCTCGATATGTTCAAACAGAACTCCAAGATTGCTAAACAGATTGTCTTTAAGGCTCCCCAAATCATGAGCATAATTTGGTCTACGCCAATCTTGTAACTGAATCCATTCTCCAAATCTGCTGAAACAAATTAATTGTGCAGTGGCAAATCCAAGCAGCAAACTAGTTACCCAAGTAGCGAGTATTTTAAACAAGAGGGCTAAGGACTCAGAACTAGTTTTGTTTTCAAACTCTGATAAAAAAAGTAGCGGTAAGAGATAGGCAGAGTGAGCAAGGGAACCAAAGA
Organism: Candidatus Melainabacteria bacterium; assembly: GCA_028817775.1. GTDB lineage: Bacteria > Cyanobacteriota > Vampirovibrionia > LMEP-6097 > LMEP-6097 > JABHOV01. The sequence goes on from JAPPOW010000192.1 coordinate 10,776, forward strand.
ATAAAATTGAAAAGAGCAAGAAAAATATTGGTCTAGGCAATCTCTGGCTCAAAGGGATTGCCAGCAGCAAGAGTATGGCGTTAGTGAATAAGGTTTGAGGCCAGAGTAGTTCTTTGTAGAGAGTGATTGATGTGATCCCAATCAAAGCCAAAAGCAAAGCTTGAGTTTTGGATTTGAGCAATCTCCAAAATACAAAATAGAAAAAAATAAAGTAAGCAAGCACAACAGTAAGCCAAGCCAAAACTGCAGGAATCTGCTTAAGCCAATCAAAGAGTGAGTAAATTAACCATCTACCTTCAAAACGAAATTTGTACTCATAGGAATCCAGGTAAGCTAAGTCATCGTGAGCCCAATAGGAAATCTGCAGCGCTTCTTTGGTAAAAAGTGCTAGTAGAATTAGCGAGCCAAAAATCACTAAGGCAGAGATGAACTTATTCGATTGTTTACTAGAAAGCTTCAAGTTCAATTTCCGATTCTAACAAGGAAATTTGAGCCTGTAAAAACAAGTTAATTTGGGTGTTAACACCCAATCTGTCATACAAATAGCCTAGAGAAAACTAGATAGCTCTTGGGAATCTTGTAAATATGGAAGAAATTGCCATCAACCAGCGCCGCACTATTGAAATGCTCAATAAGCTACTTCAGGCAGCTCGCCGCGCCCAAGAAGAAGGCAAGCAAGAAGCGCTCAATAAAATCATTAGCGAGGCTTCTAAACTAGGTACTCATCTCACTGAGCAATTACCAGAAGAGCCCATGAGTACTAGAGATTTTTTCAAAGCCTATGTCGCAGAAAAAAAACCTGACTTTGTTCAAGTTCAAGGTGTGATTGTAGATTAGTTTTATTTATGCGAAGATAAGAAGCTTAGATGGCTTCGATTTTTGATAATCCAGCTGCAACTTTGCACTTAGCTCATGTCTTCGATATGATGCACGGAAAGCTGGTTGAAGATAATTTAGAATCAATGGCCGCTGAGACCCTAAGTGATGAGGGACTTCAATTACTTCATCAAGCTGGCGTGCCAAAATTCATGCTCAAGGTTAGAGGCTTTGACAGAAAAAAAAGCGGCCTTGATTTAATAGAAGATTTTAATCGCTTTCTTGATAGCAAGTATCAAGAGCTTGGTCAAGATTACCTCAAAGTTTTTGCAGATTCAAATTACCAAAGCGCAATAAATGAATGGTCAGAACATTTGCGTAATGCCGTAGCTGGTTTAGAGCTCAAAGCAAAATTCATCTTAATTGAAAGAATCAAAGCGGAAACTGATCGGTCCAAAAAATTCTTCCTCAAGGCAAGCCTAGATCTAATCACAGAGCCTCTAGCCGTTGCTTGCAGCAATGGTCTGATTAGTTACAACCACCAAGAACTTGGGGCTAGAGTACGAAAGGCTCAGTTACAAGACCTGCAAGATTATGTCACAAGCTTGCCGCTTGAGACTCTAGTACAAATCTTAAAGCAGTGCTGTCCTGAAAATGAAGAAAAAGACAGCATACTCATACAAGCACTATTAAAAAGAAAAGACTACGACCAAGTAATAGAAAACCTTAGAGGATTTAGCCATTACATAAATGAACCGAGTAAAGCTTTGCAGGTTCTATCTATGGTCTTTAATATTCGAAACTGGAAAAAGCTAGACAGAGCTAAATTAATTGACTTAATCGCTGAAACCCTTGACCCAATTATGGCAAACTGTAGTTATTGTGTAGGTAATGACTATCCTGAATTTAGCACAAAAACTAGTTTCCGGAATCAGCAGAATGAATTAGAAAGCAAACTTAGCAAAAAACTGCCTGCTGGTATACTGGCTCAAGCCGTAGAAAAATTAATTAAAGCAAAACCTTACTCAAGTCCTGCCAAGATAGTAGCTTTGAGGTATCTGACCAATGCTCTAGACCTAGATACAATCCTAGAATCTGATATCAAGCCCAAAATGATTAGCAAGGAAGCTAGCATAGAGCTCTGTCAAAATATTTTGGCTAATAGCGGGGATACTGAAACAAACCCAGCAGGCTTGGTAGCAGAAGCAATCATAATTCTTTCTTGCATGGACAGACAAGATCTAATTATGGAAGCCATACAGACTGATCTTGCTCAACACGACGGCGGCTCTTATATATTGGAACTTGCTGCAAACTCTCTAGTCAAAGATCCGGAGAAACTTGAAGCTAGGCTATTACGAGAAATCCCTAGTCTCAAAGAAGAACTGGAAAAATCAGCACACGCACTTGATGATCATCCTAAGCCTGGGCTTGATGGTCAGTATTCACCTTATAGTCACTATGACTACCCTGAGCCCTTTCTAATGGACACAGATGGAGCTATCAGCCTTATAACAATCTTGAACGAGGGAGAGGAGTCTGAGACTTTTAATGAAAATGCAGCCGAGCTACTTGCTGCACTTGATCAGGGAGCCATTGATGAACTAGTTGACCTAGCTGAGTCAAATAAAGAACTGAGTGAATTTTTTACTAGCTTAAATATGATGATGCGTGAAACTTAAATCACTGCCTGTGCTTACGGTTCTCATCGTCCTCTTCATTGGGACAATTAGCAAAAATTTGAAACTGCATATCAACAACTTCAACGCCATACTTCTCAGCGATGCGTTTGCCGAGTTCATTAACTAACTCATCTTCAAACTCGATAGTTTTATTGCAGTTGAGACAGATGATGTGGTGATGCGGCGGCGCGTTCTCATCGACAAGCTCGTAGTGTTTGTGAGTCTCAGCAAAATCAAGTTCACGCAAGATGTTCATCTTGACTAGCATTTTGAGCGTGCGGTAGGTAGTTGCAAGCGAGACCTGCTCGCCGCCAGCCTGCAAGATCTCGTAGACATCTTCAGCCGAGAGATGTTTATCACCAGCCTCCTGAAAGATACGAATCACGGTCTCTCGCTGGGGGGTGATACGGTAACCTTGCGCTCTGAGGTTCTTGAGTAATTCTTCGGTCTTGTCATCAATAGTCATCCCGCCTATTATAGCAGCTTATTGAGAATATTCTCATTTACTCCACCCATAGCTTAACCTTTACCACTTTTCAGGATAATATCAACTGGATTGTGAAAAAACCACCCGGCAATTTCATTTTAGACGACGATATTATCCTGAAAAGTGGTAAAGGTTAAGCTATGGGTGGCTTTCATGCAGCTAGCGTAGTCTCCATCCAAGTGCTCACAAGCCTTAGGTCTATTGCTACTGGCTGGATTGCAGAGACAAGGTTCTGCCTGAATCACCCTTGCCCCAGAGTCAAAGGGAGCAAATCTTCTTGGGGAAGTAATTGAAAATATCGAAGTGGTCGGGCAGCCGGCAGCAGCAGCAATATGCAAAATCCCAGTGTCAGCTGAATAAAGATGCTCAGCAGCTTTAACTAGCCGTGCTAGCTCCAATAAAGAAGTTTTGCCTATCAAATTTTCAATTCTAGACTGGTCTAAATTAATTATACACTGTTCAATTAATTTACTCAGCTCAATTTCATCGGGACCGCCAAGAATTTTGATTTGATAATCACTTTCATTGAGTATTTGCTCAATCAAATCCATCCACTTTTTGAGAGGATAGGCACGGTGCGGGCGCAAGTGGCCAACTCCTGGCACAATGCAAATATATTTTTCTGGATTGCTTCGCTCTGCTCGCAATGACAAGGTGTCAAGCACTTTAGACTCTAATACTTGATGAGCATCTTCAATTAATTGGTCTCTTAGTTCGGGGAAATAACTAGAGGCATAATTAGCCACTGCAGATAAACTGTCATCACGTTTATAACCAACAACTTTAGACGCGCCAATAAATCTCAGATTCAACCACCATGATTTCCACCAAGCAGAGTGCAAGAAAATAAACTCATCGACTTTGCCTGCAGCCCGTACCCGCTGCAAATCCTGAGCCAAAGATTTTTTGCCAGCTAACCAAACTTTATTTATATAAGGAACAGTATTTTCTAGCAATTCCTGCAAATGGCCTGAGCCCACTATATATTCGATACTGGCTTCAGGCTCACGCTGAGCTAGTAATTTGACAAAGGGCAAAGTATGCATAATATCGCCAATTGCTCCCAGCCTATATATAAGTATTCTTTTCGAAACCATCTTTTATATTTAGCGTCTTTAGATAGGGCGCCGGCGCGTGTCATCCTGAGCCAAGCGAAGGACCTAGCCAACCTTATGCATAGATTAGCACTTATCGCACTTTTACTCATACCACAGGCTGCAATGGCAGCTCCAGGCATCTCACTCAACCTTGGAGATGGAGCAGAAGGAGTCGGCGTTGGTATTCAAATTCTCATCTTACTAACAATCTTGAGTGTGGCACCATCGATCCTACTCATGACTACCAGCTTTGTAAGATTTGTCGTAGTTTTTGGAATGTTGCGTACAGCAATGGGACTGGGTCAACTTCCACCAACTCAAGTTCTAATTGGTTTGAGTTTAATTTTGACCTTTATGGTGATGCAGCCAACATTTAATCAAATCAATGATGAAGCGATTCAACCATTTATTCAACAACAAATCGACGAAAAAGTTTTTCTAGAAAAAGCCTTCACCCCAATGAGAAATTTTATGGCTCGGCAAACGGACAACTCTGAACTTGAACTAGCAATGCGAGTTGCTGATATCGATAGACCAGAAAGTTTTGACGACTTGCCACCACATGTGATGGTAGTAGCTTTCATCCTGAGTGAGCTGAAGAAAGCCTTCAAGATTGGTTTCATGATCTTCATGCCATTTATAGTCATAGACATGATTGTAGCTAGTGCTCTGGTGTCAATTGGTTTGATGTTCTTGCCGCCAACTACTATCTCGCTACCATTCAAAATCGTCTTGTTTGTTTTGATAGACGGCTGGGCACTACTGAGTGAAGGTCTGATGCGAGGATTTGCCTGATGGATCAAGCACAGTTTATTGAAATTTCAAACCAAGCCTTGCTCGCTGCAGCAATTGTCTCAATCCCAATCTTGATCCCAAGTTTGATTGGTGGTGTGCTGATTAGTTTATTTCAAGCCCTGACTCAAATCAGTGAACAAACTTTGACCTTTGTACCAAAGTTAATCATCTTAATTATTAGTTACTTTGTCGCTGGTCCTTGGATTGTGCGCTATATGATCAATTACACCAGATCAGTGGTAGAAAGAATCCCAGAAATCAGTTTGCCTTCCTAAGTGCATGCTCCCTAAGCTGATCAATAAAAGCTAAACTCTTGTTGAGTCCTTGGTCACTTAAATATTGTCTTAAGTCCTCAAAGCAATAAGCCCAAAGCCTTCTTGGGCTTTTGGATTCAGCAAAATCACTCAATAGAAAAGCTGTTGTAACAGTGATTGGACTGGTATGAGCAATACGAGCACTATATTTCAAGTTTTGTGCATGCCTTTCACGAGCAATGGCGATTTGCTCAGCTGCTGGATCTTCTAAATCTAAACCCTTGATTCTCACTTCCTCATTAATTATGCTCTCAATCTGATTAAGCAAAGTCTTCCAATGAGTGAAGTAAACTCTGATTCGTTTCTTTTCTCTTTCTGGTACGAGAGCTGAATCTTGTCCAGGGTGGATACGCTGGTATTTGGCTTTGCTCAGTTCAGTAATAATCCCTGAGCGAGTTTCATCATAAAACTTACAAACACCAACAAAACTATCCCTATCATAATGTTCAAGCCTAACCGCTTGAGCTTTTTGGATTAGCAAATCAAGAACTCTATTGAGAAACTTTGCAGGGGGAGAGCTTGCATTGCTCTTCAAAGTCTTGAGTCTGCGAACTAAGCTCTCTCGTTCTTGCATAAAAACAGGCTGCTCTGACTCTGGGTCAATCAAATGAGCTAACTTAAAATCAAACTCTTGTTCAGCATCAAAACTACTATCATCATATTGTTGCCTCCCTCCCAAAACCAACAAGCCTCTAGCTATGTGATCTTGCTTGCTAGCTTTATCGTCTGAAGCCAAAATACTCAAATACTCTATTGGTCTTGCCCATTTGTTAACCGTTTCAGAGAGAGAAGCTGAAGCAATATTAGCCCTCAACACTAAGTCCTGCACATGCCCGTTGTTAAGAAGCATCTCTCCATATAAAAAAGTTTTCAAGAGACTAGCAGCTTCAGCTCTGTGAGAACTAACTCCTAAGGTATCAGGCTTTGCCTCCCTAGACTCTGGTTGAGCACTAGCTGGCTTTCGGTTTAACTGCTTAAGCAAGCGTAAGACATCACCTCTACGTTCAACTGGGTCGCCAGTTTCTGCATAGCGAAATACACCGGCAATTCTGTCTGTAACTATACCGAGCTGGGCAAGCTGGGCTTCACTGGCCCCTATATTTAAATCATAAGACACTGAGTCTTATTTTAACAAACTCTAGATAGCAGTTTCAAGTACCCTGCGAGGACCATGAATCGGATCCTCCAGAATGATAGTCTGCTCGCGGGCTGGACCAACACTAACAATAGTAATTGGGATCTCTAGCACCCGCTCCAAGTAGCGCACATAGTTGAGTGCACCCTCTGGTAATTGACTAATTTCTGTAGCATCTGCTGAGTTCTCAACTTGATCGCGCCAAGGTTCAATGCGCTCAAGAATCGGCTCCACATACTTCAAGAAATTAGACTTAGCCGGCAGATCTTTATAAACTTCACCGGTGCGAATATCTTTGTAAGCAGTACAAACATAAAGCTCTTCTAGATCATCAAGCACATCTAATTTGGTCAGTGCAAGACAATCCATACCATTGACACGAATTGCATAGCGCATCAAGACCGCATCAAACCAACCAACCCGGCGAGCACGACCAGTAGTAGTACCAATCTCTTCCCAAGCAGTGCCTTCAGCCCGCAGGATTTTAGCTGAGCTACCTTTGACTTCAGTCGGGAACGGTCCCTCACCAACACGAGTAGTATAAGCCTTGGCAACTCCAATCACTCTATCAATAAAGTTTGGACCAACACCAGAGCCGACGCAAGCACCGCCAGAGACTGGATTTGAGCTAGTCACATAAGGATAAGTACCATGATCAAGGTCAAGCAAAGTACCCTGCGCGCCTTCAAACAAAATATTTTGGCGAGCTTTATTTGCCTCCCAAACAATTGCAGCAGTATCAAAAACAAATGGTGCAAGCTGCTTACCGTATTCAATATACTCACGGAAAACTTTATCAATATCAAGTGGTTCAAGACCATACAATCTATCCAAGATGATATTTTTTTCTGGGATCAAAACCTTGAGCTTTTCAAGCAAGGCATCTGGATCAACAAACTCACACATGCGTAAACCAGAACGAGATGATTTATCAGCATAGGTTGGACCGATACCACGGCAAGTAGTACCAATCTTCTTAGAGCCACGAGCCTCTTCCTGAGCTTGATCTATCAATAAATGATACGGCATAGTCACATGCGCAGCTGCACTAATTTGCAAATTGCTGATATCAACACCTTGATCTTTGAGTTCATTCATCTCTCTAAGGATTACTTTCGGATCAATCACTGTACCAGGACCCACCATACAAATAGTGCCTGGATTGAGGATCCCTGACGGAATAAGGTGGAACTTGTACTTCTTACCACCAGCATTAACTGTGTGCCCGGCATTACTACCACCTTGATAGCGCACAATATAGTCAGCGTTACGCGAAAGCAAATCAACTATCTTTGCTTTGCCCTCGTCTCCCCATTGACTACCAACGATTACTACATTTGCCATTAAACTGCCCAGCCTTATTTAGTAAGTCCGATAACTGCGTTATGCTCGCTCCTCCTCATTTCATTTACGCAAAGTAAACTGCAATCGTCGTCGCGTCGCATGCCTTGTTCTCGAACTTCCTAAACAAGGCTTCCCACAAAGGGTTGATTATAGCACTTCAAGCTCTCAGAGGTTAATGACCCTTCTCGCTGTTTGGCAAACCCTTATATTACGCTGCTGGACTTAGGTCCGGCGATAGGCAACGTAGTTGCCTGACTATCAGGACTGGGGACAAAGCACAAAAAGCATAAATTGCTTTTTTGCTGATATCTAGTCTTCTCAGAGGTCAAATGACCCCCTTAAATCTCTTCTCTTTATTATTGGCTCGGTCAGCATGAACCTAAAAGCTATACCCTAACTGAAATATACGATAAATTCTCAGGGGTTTTTTGACCCCTTTCGTTTTGGAAGCTGGCTTGCTATAAGTGATAGCGTGGATTACATCTACGATAGAGCAAATGAATTCAAAGCTAAAGTACACTTCTTCTTTGGTACTGGGTTAATTACACCATTGGCTCTAATCTTGGTCGATATACTACGTGGAGTAGCAGAGTTGAATTCCTCCGGCTTCTATAGGCTTTTGTTTTCAATGCTACTTAGCGTGGCTGGTTTGTACTTTTATCGTAATAGCTTTATAATTATGATTAAGAGGGATAGAGATCGTGCAATTTATAATAAACTTATTCAACAACAATGAGACATTCAGAGAATTGCTTGCCTTGGTTCTAGTTTGTGCCGTGCCTCTATCGCTGCCTTTTCTTGGTGAGCCATTTAGCTTCAATACAAACGAGTTTGAAAACAAATTCAAAGAACCAAGCGTAGATATTAATCTAAGTTAACAATCAAGACAATGTACAGCAAAACCCAATCAGCAAGCCTGGAAGGTATAGACGCGCGCATCATCGAGATTGAAGTTGAATCAGGTGGCGGCATGCCCAGCTTCAATATAGTTGGACTGGTTGGCAAATCAATCTCCGAATCCAAAGATAGAGTCAACACAGCCCTGATCTCAACTGGCTTTCCCCCTGAAGCTGGCAAAATTCTAGTCAACTTGATGCCAGCACATCTTCGCAAAGAAGGTAGTCATTTCGATTTAGGGATTGCTGCAGCTCTCATGGTCAACTGCGGTTATATCGATGCTGCTCCACAACTACTTGAGAGCTTTGCATTTTTTGGAGAGCTCTCACTCAATGGCAAAGTCAAAGAGGTAATAGGCTTACTACCGCTGGCACTGGAAGCTCAGCAGCAGCGAATCAGATATATAGTAGTACCGCAAGCTAACTATAAAGAAGCCAGTTTGATTAACTTAGCTAGTCAATTCAATGCTGAGGTCTACGCTGTAAGAGATTTGTTTGAACTCAGAGCTTTGCTTGAGGCAATTAGCGCTGGCAAGGAGAGTGAACAATATCGGGTCAAGGTCCTGAGCAAGATTGAAAGCAAAGCTCAGGGCAATAAAGACCTAAGTGATGTCATTGGACAAGAGCATGCCAAACGTGGTTTGGAAATTGCAGCTGCTGGCAGACATCACCTACTAATGATTGGACCACCAGGTTGCGGTAAGTCTATGCTCGCAAGCCGCTTTATCAACCTTCTGCCAGAGCTTAGTTTTGATGAGGCTTTGGAGCTAACCAAAATCTATAGTATTACTGGTCTAAGTGATGGTGAACTGATGCTAGAGCCGCCACTGCGAATGCCACATCATAGTGCCAGCAACGCAGCACTAGTTGGAGGCGGTTCCAGAATCAAACCAGGAGAAGCAAGTCTTGCTCACCACGGAGTTTTATTCCTTGATGAACTAACAGAATTCAATCGTCATAGTATCGAACAGTTCCGGCAAATTCTTGAAGACAAAAATATCAATATCAACCGTATCCGCCAAACGGTAAACTTCCCTGCTGATTTCATTTTAATTGCAGCTTGTAATCCTTGTCCCTGCGGCTACCTCGGTGACAAACTCAAAGCCTGCTCTTGCGCGCCACAACAAATCGCTCGCTATCTCGGCAAACTCTCTGGACCATTGCTTGATCGTATCGATATGCATATAGAGTTGAGCCGGCTCAGTTATGAAGAAATTCAATTACTCAACCGTGCTAAAGTAGCTGAGCCAATCACAGAGGCTATTCGCTCCAAAGTAGTAGAAGCACGTAGTTTTGCTAAAGAAATAAATCAAGCAATCAAACTTAATGAAGAAGAATTAAAATTCATGGACAATGCCGTGATGAAGTTAGAACTCTCTGCTAGATCACATCAAAAAATCTTACGACTTGCTCGGACAATTGCAAACCTAGATTACTCTGAACAGGTTAAGGTGGAGCATCTTGCTGAAGCTTTGAGTTTTAGAGCTGTGGATTGGGAGGTTTATGCCAAGTGAACCTTGATGAAACCCAATTGCCAGAGCCACTATTTGAAGTCATCAGCCCACTTGGAACT
>JAPPOW010000162.1 GCA_028817775.1 Candidatus Melainabacteria bacterium
GTAAATAGGTATTTCTTAGACATAGCCTGCATTGTAGCAAAAAATCATGTGAATCAATAAATTAACTGTAGATAATATCCAGTTCATTTGGACTAGACCACAGGTTTGAGTTAGAGGGTGCCGGCTTTTGTTCATAGTAGGAGCATGGCAAAGCCAAGCATAGAAGAATTACTCACTGAAATCCTCGTAATCAAGGACCTATACGTCTGCGGCAGAATGAATCAAAGTATTTGCCACGCTGTAGTTGGTGCTGGGGACAAAGAACAATTCAGCCAGAAGAACTGGACTCAGTATGAAGACCTAAGCGATTCATACGTGAAGGACTCCATTTCAGAATTACTGTTTAGACGCGATGACATAGTCGAGCATGTAGCCGAATGTGGTCCAGTTTCAGTTAATGTTGTTTATGATACTAGCTATGTTGATTTCGATGATGATTTAATCAACGATATGATGAGTGATTTTTATGGTTCTAAGGATTCAATTGCCTTTGCAAGTTCTTATAACTATTTTGCTGAAGATTTCAATGCAATCCTCTCAGAGTTTGTATTAGAAGACTTAGACTAAAGTTTAAACCTGATCACTAACCCACTGAGCAAGCTCTATCAAAGCTGATTTGGCTTCATTATTCTCTAATCTTGCAATAGCTTGAATCGCTTTCTGGCAGTGGTTTTTAGCCATTTGTTTACAGTGTTCAATTGAGCTTGTGGCTTCAAGTAAATCTAAAACTCGAGTATCAAATTCCATCTCACCAGTTGAGAGCTTATTTATGATGCCAACCAGCTCCTCTCTATCAAGGTTATTTGCAGTTTCAAGGCAACGCAAAATTGGCGCAGTGATTTGCCCCTCTCTTAAATCAGAACAAACCGGTTTACCCAAAGTCTTAGTGTCTGATTTATAATCCAATAAATCATCAATAATCTGGAAGGCTAAACCAAGTTCTTTACCATATTCGCTTGCAGCCTCTTGCAGACTGCTATCTAGCACCAGAGCTACTGCCTTGCAGCTAGCTTCAAATAAAGAAGCTGTCTTCTTATAGGTCTTGGAATAGTAGTAATCCCAATCCACGTCAGTAGAAAATTTCTTCTCAACCTGGCGTATTTCACCATCACAAAGATCTTCTAGTACTGAAGCATAGAGCGCAGTGATCTCATTGACCCCTAGTTTTCCTAAGTTGACTGCAGCTCGAGCGAACATAAAATCACCACTAATCACTGTAACGGCATTGTCAAACTTACTATTCGTACTTGGTTTACCACGACGAATCAATGAATTGTCGATGATATCGTCATGCACTAAACTTGCCGTGTGGATCAATTCACTAATCTCAGCAATCAAATAAATAGGCTCCTGGACTTCTGCTCCTAGTGCCTTGGCAAATAAAAAACTCAATGCTGGTCTGAGGCGTTTGCCACCAGCTGCAAAAATATCTTGTAAAATTCCGCAAAGTGCTCTTGATTTAGGACTGATTTCTTCTACAAGTCTTCGGTTAAGCTCTTGTAGCTCGCTTTCAACGGGTTTAAGAATTTCTTTGCTGGATTTAATAACAGTCTCGGGCACTAGCTAGATTTTAGCAGAAAAAAGCAACAGCTCCACATAAGATTGTATAATTTAGCTTTGTGGTTGCACCCTCTAGGCTAAGTCAACATTTTTTAGATCAGTTAGCTCCAGCTCCTGCTGATTTTCAGCCGATTACTCTTGCTACAGCAGCAGACCGTCCAGTACTTTCTTTACTCGCTAAATATCCACATGCTCAAGTAGAGAAAAATAAAATTGCAAAACTTTTTCAAAGAATGACTCAATTGAAGACTGAGATCCAGAAAGAACCAGGGCTAGAAGTTAGAGGTGATAGGGTTAATATTGTGATTGACAAATCAAGGAAAATTTTGACCATGATTGTAAATTATCAAGATTGGTGGGACCAGCAAATAGCTCAAAGGTCAATTCTTGAGAAATTAGCTTCTCCATTCATGAGTCCTACCGAGTTTAGAAGAAAGTTGTCTGCTAGATTTGAAGCTCTACTGGATAAATTGAGAACAAGAGTTTTTGGAGAAGACTGGCATTGGGTCCAGTTTCTCACTTATCCCAAAGAGAGAAAAATAGGTTTAATCTGTGGAGTTAAGGATTGTTTTGCAAAATCAAAAGCCAAAGTTTCGTGACGATTTGTATTTTATGCAAAGAACAATAGATCTTGCTAAGTCAGTACCGGAGAATGAAGTACCAGTGGCAGCTATTATTGTCAAAGATGATGAAATTCTTGCTGAAGCTATCAACACCCGGGAGCGCGATGCTTCAATCTTAGGGCATGCTGAGATTAACGCGATTGAAGCAGCAGCTGCTAAGACTGGTGACTGGAACCTTGATGGCGCTACTATCTATGTCAATTTGGAGCCATGTTCAATGTGCGCGGGGGCAATTTTGCAAGCACATATAAAGAAGGTTGTTTGGGGAGTTAATGATGCCAAATCTGGTGCCTTTGGTTCTCGTTATAATTTAGCCACCAAAAATATGGAGCTTGTCTCTGGCGTCATGGAAAGAGAATGCTTAGAGCTGCTGAGGGAATTTTTTGAGTCTCGCCGTTAACCGACCATTTTGTAATCGTCTTCCAAGCCTGCAAGAAAACTATCTGGCTTGGTTAGGATTGCATCCAAACGTGAGAAACGAGTTTCACGGTAAAGTCTTGCAAGCTGTTGTTTGCTTATATTCCCTCTAGCATAAGCGCTAATAAATAAATTACAGCGAGGGTTCTCTACTTGTTGGGATTTTGTATCCACTGCAAAGTAGTCAAAAAGATTGGTCAATCTAAGCTCTATTGCTTTATCACTAAGTCCAAAGACTTCAGCAATAGTTTTATTAGCAAAGCCAATACAAGTCAGAATCAAAGTCCGCTTTAGATTAGTGTCCAAACCTTCAATGTGACGCATTGCAATTTCAGGCTTGAGTTCAATAATTTTGGAGCTGATCAAGCCTGCCATTAGGCGTAATCTTGGATTAAAAACTTTGCCCAGGTCTTTGAATTCACTACCAGCTTTATTACCAAGCTTGTCATTGAGTTGATTGAGAATTCTCTCCACACTTTTGACGGTTAGATCAAGCTCTTCAGCAATTGCTTTATTGCTCAGACCATGAGCTAGTGCCTCAATGAGTGAGAGTTTTCTGCTTGTGTAAAAGCCCGATGGCTTGATTAAAATTTCTACCTCTAAGGGGAAACTAACCAATTAGCCTTGTAATTCCTTTACGTCAGCAATCACCTGAGCTACATGCTCAGCAGGTTTAACCTTCTGATAATGCTTGACGATCTTACCTTTGGGATCCACTAAAAATGAATCGCGTCTGATACCCATATACTTCTTGCCGTACATATTTTTTTCAACCCAAACCCCATACTTTTGCACCACTTTTTGTTCGGTGTCTGCCAGTAGATCATATTTAAATTTGTACTTGTCGGCAAACTTGCGGTGACGACTAGTGTCATCACAGCTAATCCCAAGAATTTCTACTCCCATGTTCTGTAATTTGCGGTAATTGTCCTGAAAACTACAAGCTTCAGTGGTGCAACCAGGGGTCATATCCTTTGGATAAAAGAATATAACTACGTAAGAACCAAGCAAATCCTTGAGTTCTACCTGCTCTTCATCCTGGTTTAGGAGCTTAATTGCTGGTGCTTTTTTGCCTTCTAGAGTCGATTTTACTGCCGCCATAGCTAGAATTTTAGCAGAAATACAGGGAATTTGAAAATTAGGCTAAAGATTCTAGGTCATCTGGCCGATACATTGAATTAGGCTAGGCTAAGGAGTCTAGTCAATATGGAGAAGAACCATGATTAGTATAAACACGAACACCCAAAGTCTTTTTGCGCAACGAGCGCTAGGAAATAATACCTTTGATATGCAGAGATCAATCGAGAAGTTATCAACAGGATACAGAATAAACCGCGCCGGCGACGACGCTGCTGGGATGTCAATTGCCCAAGGTTTGGTAGCTGAGATTACAGGTACCAACGCTGCTAGAAGAAATATCGGCGATGGTATTTCTGCTATTCAAACTGCTGAAGGAGCTCTTGCAGTAATTCAGGACAACCTTCAGAGAATTAGAGAACTAGTTGTTCAAGGTCTAAGTGGAACTAATGGTTCTGCAGAGGCTGATGCACTACAAAGAGAAATCAATGAGAGAGTTAGTACTATTGATGAGATTGCGCAGGCAACTAAGTTCAATGGTGTGACTTTGATCTATGATAACAACGCTGCAACAGCAAATATTTCGTTACAAACGGGTGCTAATGATAATGAAACCACTGGTATCACTTTACGTAGGGCTACGACTCTTAATGAAGGTATTGAAATTGATGTTAGCCAAGTAAGATCCGCTACTGCGCTTACTAATGCAGGATCATTGGTTGAAGGAATTTCAACTGCAAACTTTGCACTTGACCGAATGCACCTTGATGTTACTGGTATGAATGTTGACTCAGCAGTTCCAACAACTAATATAACCGTGACTGTTGCTGATATTGACACTGTGGTAAATAATGTCTCAAGAATGAGATCTTACCTAGGTGCAGTGCAAAATTCTATTGAATCGAAAGCTGAGTACTTAAGTGTGGCTGCTGAAAATGCAACTGCAGCACTATCAAGAATTCAAGATGTGGATGTGGCTGAAGAAAGTAGTATGCTTGTGAGAAACCAAATCTTGCAACAGACTGCTGGAGCGATGTTGGCGCAAGCTAACCAAACACCACAGATAGCTTTAAGCTTACTGCCTTAATATATAATCAATTGATTTATTAAGGATAGTTATAACAACTTGAGGGAGCGTGTCAAGGCCTGATCTAGGAGACTAGATTGGGCCACTCTTTTTTGTTTTAAGGGCTTATGGTCACTTCGTTCCCTGCGTATGGAGCTTACGCTCCTGCAGATGGCTACGCCTGCTAACAGCAGCGAAGCCTTCGAGCAGGCACGAAGTGCCATAAGCAGGGAACGAAGTGACCATAAGCCCAGTCCTTTCAAAAAATAAAAATTTTCAAATTCCCCTAAAGTTTCTAGTCCATATGACCGATATAAAGATCTAGCAAGCTAGCTTGGGGCTGTGGCTTGCAAAATCATTTAGGGGGAAGGGGATGTCCGTCGTAATTAATACGAATGTGCAAAGTTTGTTTGCACAACGAGCTCTTAATCGAGCTACTTTAGACTTGCAAAGTTCAGTCGAGAAACTTTCAACAGGTTATAGAATTAATCGAGCAGCAGATGATGCTGCAGGTTTGACTATCGCCGAGACACATAGGGCGCAGATGCGGGGTTTGCAGCAGGCAAGTCGTAATATTAGTGATGGTATCTCTTTGATACAAACTGCTGAGGGTGGAGTCTCGATAGTACAGCAGAATTTACAGAGAATCCGTGAACTGATTGTTGAATCAGAAAATGGCACCAATACCACTGATGAATTGGATGCCATTCAGCGTGAAATTAATGAATTGGTGACGGCTATCGATGATATAGGTACTGAGACTAAGTTCAATGACACCGCAATTATTAGGAGCGCCAGTAATGTCACTTTGCAAACAGGTGCTAATAATGGTGAGACTACTAATATTGTACTTGCCGCCGGTGCCAATGCTGGGATTCATATAGATGTAAGTTCTTCGACCAATGGCAGTATTGCTGAGGGAGCGAGTTTTGCGTTGGATGATATTCATATTGGGGGAACTGTCAATTCTAATGGTGGTGCGACTACTATTAGTGCAGCTAATCTTACAGAGATAGACACCATGCTAGACAATGTTTCAAGGATGGCATCCTATCTTGGTGCGGTACAGAATGCATTGGATTCCAAGCTTGAATATAGTAATGATGCTGCCGATAATATTGCAGCAGCCCTGTCCCAGGTGATGGATGTTGATGTTTCGGCAGAATCCAGTCTTCTTGCTAGGAATCAGATATTGCAGCAATCTGCAGCATCAATGTTAGCTCAGGCTAATACTCAGCCTAGTCTTGCATTGAATTTGATACCGTAGTTGTACTAATGGCAAATGTTCGCTTTGCTCACTGCGTATGGCACTTCGTGCCTGCTCGAATGCTTCGCTGCTGTTAGCAGGCGTAGCCATCTGCAGGAGCCGTAGGCTCCATATGCAGGGCACAAAGTGCCCATATTGCGAAATTTTCGTAGAAAATTTCTAAAATAGGCTAAAGTATCTAGTCCATATGACCGATATAGTGAAATAGCTGGAGGGAACAGCTAATTTTACTAAGGAGTCAGTATGTCTATTAAAATTAACACTAACACACAGAGTTTGTTTGCCCAAAGGGCACTCTCTGGTAATACCTTGGGCTTGCAAAGGTCTATAGAAAGACTCTCTACGGGGTTCAGGGTTAACCGAGCTGGAGACGATGCCGCTGGTTTGAGTATCGCACAGGGTCTAACGGCAGAAGTTAGAGGCTGGGGCAAAGTGAAGCAAAACATTGGTGATGCTCTATCTTTCTTGGAAACAGCTGAGGGTGGTATGGGGATCATCCAGGACAATTTACAAAGAATTCGAGAGCTTGCAGTTACCGCTGATAGTGGAACCAATGGTAACGATCAACTGGATGCAATTCAAAGAGAAGTCAATGAGCGTGTAAGAGTAATCAGCCAACTTGCAACTGAAGTGAAGTTCAATGGCAATACACTCTTGAATGGATCTACCGATTATACAATTCAGACTGGTGCCAATGATAGTGAAACAACTACATTGCAGTTTGCATCTGGTGCTGCTGATGATGGTATTCATATTACTGTTTCAGCAACGACTGCTGGGTCATTAGGAGAGGGTGCAATTGATCTTAATACTTTCCATGTTGGTGGAAGTACCAATGTAACTGCTCTAGATGGTTCAACAACAACTGCAACTGGTACTCTTGCCAATATTGACACTATGGTTGATAACGTATCAAGAATGAGATCATATATTGGTGCGATGCAAAATGCTATGCAGTCTAAATTGGAGTTTGCTTCAATTGCTGTGGAGAATGCACAAGCTTCAAGATCTAGAATTATGGATGTTGATGTGGCTTCAGAAAGTAGTGTCTTGATTAGAAACCAAATCTTGCAACAGACTGCAGGGGCAATGTTGTCTCAAGCTAATCAGACCCCGCAGATTGCACTGAGTCTACTTCCGTAATGGCTTAAATTAGGATCTTTTCAGAAGCTATAATTTTTCTATCTAAGTATCTAAGTACTTGTAATTGATGAGTGGTATTGGGAAACTCACTTGAGAAGTAAAGGTCAAGCTTGCCTTGGCTTGGTAACTCACCAAAGTATTCATTGCTAAAGCTCTTGGGATTTGGGCTATAAGCCTTGCCCATACTGTCTACCAATTGAAATGAAGTGTAGCGTAGTTCTTCTTTGCTGTGATTCTTATACTTGAGCGAGACTTTGATGCACTTATCACCGAAGTCGTCGCGTTTATGTTTTACTTTCGTGATCTCTAGATCAAATTGTGGTTCTACTTTCTTGATTGATTCAGAAAGCATCGCGCTTGGATTGTCAATTGTTTCTGCAATTAACCAAGGTTCTTTGATATTGATTGATAACTCAGTGCCGGGTTCAATAATGAATTGTTTGCCCTTGCGTTTGATGCCATAGCTTAGTCCAATACCGCCGCCAATAGCTGCAGCACTACCCAAGAGAGCTGGATTTGAAGCCATGCCAAGACCAGCAAGTGAGGAGATTCTAAATACTGCAAGTGGGGCAGCGATTGCTCCAGCTACGCTAGTAGCTGTAGCAGCTGAAATATTTTTGACCCCTGAGACTAATAGGTTTGAATTTTTGGCTGAGTTGAAATTGATATCAGAGATATCAATTTCTTGTCCTTGTTTAAGTTCTAGTTTGTAGAATTCAAGACTTGCGTGACCTTGGCGCCAAAAGCTTTTGGCTGCACTTTTGTCGCTGATTTCAGCATAGAATTTAGAGCCGGCTGGAATAATAGCGAGTTTGCCATATGGATCTTTGAGCTTGATTGCCTCAGTGTTCTCTGCCACTATGGTGCTGCCGATCTCCGGCAGCTCTACCTTACCGTCTAGATTGCGTTCTACCCAAGGAAATTTCTTGGGGATTTTGGTAACTCGGAGTTTGACTTTCTGTGATTTGGGTAGTTGATAATGCAGATGTGCTTGCAGTATCTCCTTTGAGAGAGCTGGAAGTGAATTTAGGTTGATGATTATTAGTGTGAAGCAGAGGGATTGCCACGCCCTGCGGGCTCGCAATGACAGTGGGCCTCTCATATGTTTATTGCCTCTTCAACAGCATAAGTGCGCTTGTCTTGAGACTCGTAATAAGTACGCATCACTAGATCAGCAAGTATGCCCATCATGAAGATTTGAATGGATACAGTAAAGAACATGGTGCCTAGCAGTACTAATGGCGTGTGATCAAGTTGAATGCCAGTTGAGATTTTTAGTACCACAGCAGCCAAGAAGCTAGTAATCGAAAGTAGCATCGAGATGAAAGCGATACTACCAAAGGCATAAATCGGTTTGGTGATGTAATCAGTGAGAAACTTCATTAAGATCAAATCAAGCACAACTTTAAATGTTCTATCAATACCATATTTTGATTCCCCAAATTGTCTTTCGTGGTGTTTGACTGGCATTTCGGTAACTTTAGCACCAACCCAGCTAGCACAGATTGGAATAAATCTATGCAACTCACCATAGAGGCGAATATCTTTGAGTACTTCAGCCCGGTAGGCTTTGAGCGTGCAGCCGTAGTCGTGCAAGCTGACTCCCGATAACCATGAAATTAATTTATTAGCAATTATTGAAGGTAGCTTACGGTCAATAAAGGTGTCCTTGCGGTTCTTTCTCCAGCCACTAACAACGTCATAGCCCTCATTGATTTTTTTTAGTAATTGAGGGATGTCGCTTGGATCATTTTGCAAATCGGAATCCATTGGGATTAAAACTTTGCCGCTCGCTGCGTCTATCCCAGCTGACATTGCTGCAGTCTGACCAAAATTGCGTCTAAACTTAATGACTTTGATATTGCTACGATCCTGCGCAATATTTTTCAAGATCTCATAACTGCGATCACGGCTACCATCATCAACATAGATCACTTCATAGTTAATTTCTTGACCAGCCATTGCTTCTTGGATCTTGGAATCAAGTAGTTCGATATTTTCTTCTTCGTTATATACAGGGATGAAGATCGAGACATCATATTTGGCTGTCTCGGCATGATTACTTATAGTCTGGGTTTCAAAGCTGGTGCTCATTGCTCTAGTTATTTTACTATATCTGCGGATTTTTCTCTCCACATATCAATAATTGCTTGTTCAAAGGCAGGCACATAATGCTTGATATTTAGCTTTGATTCAAGCACTTCTTGCCTAAGTTTTTGGTGGTAGTCCTCGATAGCTTGTGGATTATTGGCTAAGTCTATTAGTTTTGATTTATATTCTTCTAAGCTATGTGCGATTAATTCTTGGTGATTAATATTCTCTAGTAGAGTGCTGGTCATTCGGCCTGACCACTTATTTCCGAATAAGGTTATTACCGGCACCCCCATGAGTAGTGCTTCTAGGCTGGTGGTACCACCACTATAAGGGAATGGATCAAGTGCAATATCAACATCATTGTAACTTTGCAAGAAGTCTTCACGGGCAATATTTGATCTAAGGATTAATCTGTCCTCTGTAATGCCGCGTTGTATAAAAAAATCTTTGAAGAAGTTGAGGTCGCTTTCATTCAACATTGAGCGAGAGTCAAAGAGTAATTTTGAATCAGGAACTGCTTTGATAATTTCTACCCAAGCGAGTAAAACTCGTTTGGAAATTTTGTGGAAGGTGTTGAAAGAACCAAAGGTGATATAGCCATTGCGGCTGCAAGGGCTGCCGGGCTCTGGCTCTGGTACACCGGTTTGATCACAATGGGTGTGAGAGTATGGCATGCGATAAACCTTCTCAGTATAGAATTGGTCTTCACCATCTTGAACCAAAATATTGTCGCCAATTATATAGTCTATCTCTGGCATGCCTAGGGTTCCAAAGTAACCGATGTGCGAGACCTGTACTGGAGCTGGCTTAAGGGCAAAGATGCCCAGTCTCTCCCCGCCTGTAAAGCCTGAAAGGTCGAATAGAATATCAATCTGGTCTTGGTAGATTTGCTGAGCGGCTTCTTCGTCACTTATTGCACAAATATTTGTGAAGCTTTGCGCGCAAGCCTGATATTTTTCAGTGATGAAGTCATAGTCTTTGCCATTATAGTAAAAGTGCAGTTCAAACTTTGAACGATCTAGCTTTTCAAGTACAGAGAGCATGATATAACCTACTGGGTGAGATCTAAGGTCGGCTGAAACAAAGCCGACTTTGAGTAGCTTTTTTTTAGAGTCAGTGTGGCTATGGTCAAAAAGACTTGGAGTTCTTTTGAAAAATTTATCGGAATATTGTTTCGCCATTATTTGTAGTTCGGCAAGACTAGTTTCCGCTAATTTGTGAGCAATAAAAATAGTGCTGGCTAGGTAGATTTTGTTGTTTGGGTCTAATTGAGTGCACTTTTGGTAATACTGCATAGCTTCGTCTGACATGCCTAGTGTGTGGCACATATAGGCAAGGTCAGAATTCAGGTTAGGTTCATTTGGCAAATACTGTAGAGCCATTTTGCCATAATGAATTGAAGCCGCATTATCTTTGTTGCACTTAAGTAGACGGGCAATGCAATGCAAGGCTGGACCATTGTGGGGGTCTAATGTATAAGCTTGCTTGTAGCACTCAAATGCCTGTTGGAGATCTTCATCTTTTTCTTTGCACAAGCCAAGGTAGAAGTAACTATTTGGATCTTGGTCATTAAGTTTGATTGATTTTTCCAAACATCGGGTTGCAGCTTCAAAGTCTCCAGAATCCCGGATATGAACTTCTGCAAGTAGGTTAAGAGGTTCAGTGTTACTAGGATATTGTTTTGCCGTGAGCTTCAAGTGCTTGATTGCTTCGGGAATACAAGAAGCTTGAATCAAGCCAATAGATTTTTTTAGGGATTTGCTTAGCCCTTTCTGCATAGTTATTTGATTCCCATTCGCTAGTTTCTATTAGCTTGAACATAAGTCTAAGATTGCCTTTGGGCTCCTTCGTTTAGACTAGTCCATCTGCTTGAGTAGGCTCAGTTGATTAAATTAGACTCAGTCTTTCTTGACTCGGGAAAATTAGTAATGGAGCAGGGTCTCAATGAATAGTGTAGTAAAAAAATCAATTGCTTTTATAGGCAAAGCAAATTATGCTGATGCCGTTTATCTACTAAAGAAAACTTTAAGGTCTAACCCTAAGGATGTTCAGGCACTCAATATTTTGGGGCAGGTGCAAATCAAGCTTGCTGAATATGGTGAAGCTATTAAGAATCTAGAAAAGTCAATAAGTATCAATTCCTTTGATCATGAGATTCTTGCTCGTCTTGCTTATGCCTATGAAAAATCAGGATCCTATCAGGAGGCGATTGGTTACTACCGTAAATCGTTAGCAATTAAGCCTGATCAGGGGCATATCTATGACTGTATGGGTAGAGCTCTTGCCAAGGATGAACATAACTATGAGGCGATTCTTTATTTTCTTAAAGCATTGGAATTTTTCCCAACTGATAGGGATATTCATAAAAATATTGGCTATGTTGCAAAAGATACTGGGCTCTATGAATTATGTTTGAAGCATTATGCTATTGCCAGAGACTTGGATCCAAGTGATGAACAAAGCTTAAGTTGTTTGATTTTTAATTCTCATAAAAATCCCCAAGCTAGTTTTGCTGATTTGCAGGAGCTTGCGGTGGCTTATTCTGAGCAGGTTTTACCGCAAGCTGAGAGAAGTTATAAGAATGAAGTTGGGGTGAGGCTTGATCAAAATAAGGCAAAGCTTAGCTTAGGTTTTGTCTCTGCTGATTTGCGCGGACATCCGGTTAGCTATTACTTGTTTAAAGTGCTTGAGAAGATGAATAAGGATGAGTTTGAAATTTATCTCTATTGTAATAATCAATTTAATGATGATCTAACCCAGTCTTTTAGAGATATCAGTGTAGATTTTACGTGTGTCACAAAGATGGGTGATGCTGAGCTGGCTGAGAAGATTTATCAGGACCAAGTTGACGTTTTGTTTGACCTCTCTGGATTTACCAAAGGGCAAAGATTAGCGGTGTTTAAGTATCAAGCAGCTCCAGTGCAAGTTTCGCATATTGGTTATTTCGGTACTCTGGGCATGAAAGAGATGGATTTCGTGATTACTGATAGCCATTTGGTGAAGCCTGAGGAAGAGCAGTATTTTACGGAACAGGTTTATAAGATGGATCCTAGTTTGTTGCATTGTGCCTCTCTTGATGTACCAGAGCCAAACAAACAAGCTCCATGCAACGTTAATGGTCATATAAGCTTTGGTTCAATGAATTCACCACACAAAATTAGTCAAGAACTAATTGGAGTTTGGTCTCAAATTTTGAAAGCTAATCCAAGCTCTAAACTGATTATTGACAACCAATTTCTTGAAACTGATTCTAATCAAGAGTTTGTGAGACAAAGTTTTGCCAAGCACGATATTGGATTGGATAGGGTTGAGCTTAGATCATCAACGCAGCGCAATGAATTTTTACAGACTTACTCTGACATTGATGTCGCTCTAGACACTTTCCCTTATGGCGGTGGCAGCTCAACTGTTGAAGCCTTGATGTGTGGTGTGCCAGTGGTGACTGTTGACGGTGATGGCTGGATGGCACGGCAATCCAAGTCCGTTCTCTCTAATGCTGGTCATGAAGAATTGGTAGCCCAAGATATTGATGACTATATCAAAATTGCAAGCGACTTGGCTGCTGATATGGATAAAATTCAAAACTATAGAACTTCTTTGAAGCAGGATATGGAGGCTTCTGAGATGAGATTAGAAGCTTATGTGCCTAATTTTGAAAAAGCGATTTGGGATATGTGGTCAATTAAATGCCAGGAGCAAGGTCAATGAGTGTCGAGCAAGCAGTCGCTTTGATCAAAACTGATAAATTGACTGAGGCTAGTTCTACTTTGCAGCAGCATTTGCAGACTAAGCCAGATGACCGTTGGGCTCTATATTTGTTGGGGCAAACTTTGGCTAAGCTCAAACAATGGCAGCCAGCAATTGAAGTTTTGTCAAAAGTTCTAGCCAAAGAGCTCGCTAATATTCAAGCTATGTACTGTCTTGGTTATTGTTATGAAATGACTGAGTCTTATGCTCAAGCTACAGAGCTATACAAAAAAGTAATTAAGCTGGATAAAAATCATTGGCAAGCCTACTACCATATGGCTTTGATCATGTTGGTTGATAACCAAGAAATTCTTGCAGAGCGTTATGCCGAGAAAACACTGCAACTTTGTGGACCACATTACGAAGTCTATAACGTTCTGGCTGAAGCTAATAAGCGAATTGGTATCTATGATAAGGCTAACCATTATTCTAGAGAAGCCTATAAACTAGCTCCTAATAAGGATTTGCTGGGAGTGATTGTCTATATGATGCACTTTGATCCTAATCAGGGGCTGAAGGATTTTTGGTATTGGACTACTCAATACCACGATAATTATTTGGCTCATTTGCAGCCTGCTTATGATTTTAGTAAGCGTAAGCCCAAGCAGAAAATTAGACTTGGCTTTGTTTCTGCTGATTTTCGGGCACATCCAATTGCAAGCTACTTGATTAGGATTTTTGAGAAGCTTAATAAGGATGAGTTTGAGATCTATCTCTATTACAACAAAGATGATATTCGTGATCAAACTAAAATTATGCAGGAACTGGCTGATGAGTTTCATTTTGTTAAGGAGATGGCTGATCAAGAGCTTGCTGATTTGATTTACCAAGATGAGGTTGATATTTTATTTGATATGTCTGGCTTTACTGCGGGCGAAAGATTGCCGGTATTTAAGTTGAAGCCTGCTCCAGTACAAATTACTCACCAAGGTTATTTTGGTACTCTTGCAATACCAGAGATTGATTATATTATTGGTGATGAAATTATCATCAAGCCTGGTGAAGAAAAATATTTTAGCGAAGAAGTGATTCGACTTAAATCTTTTGCTCATGCTGCTCTCTATGGTAATTTTGAACCGACGGCTAAGCCTCCTTGTCTTGATAATGGATATATAACTTTTGGTGCATTGAATTCAATGCGCAAAATTTCACCAGAGGTGCTGGAGACGTGGATTGAGATTATGAGAGCAGTGCCTGAATCAAGAATTCAATTTGATTGTAAGGTCTTGGTTATAGATACTAATAAAGAACACTTCTTTGAGATCTTTGAGCGAGGTGGGATTTCTCGTGATCGAGTTTTGATCGACGCTACTGTTGAACGGCAGGATTTCTTGGCTAAGTTTAATGAAGTTGATATTATGCTTGATCCCTTTCCTTATGGTGGTGGTACTACTAGCCTTGAAGCGACTATGATGGGAGTGCCAATCGTAACCATCGAAGGTGATAGATGGGTTGGTAGGATGACTGCTTCTTACTACCATAATTTAAATAGAGAAGAATTGATTGCCCAGTCACGCCGGGACTATATTGCTAAAGCTATCGAGCTTGCTAATGATACTGAACGCATTGCTACTTACAAAGCTAGTTTGCCTGGTCAGCTTAAAGATTCTCCATTGAGTATTGAATCATTTGTTGCTGATTTTGAAGAGCAGATGAAGAAATTAGTTTAAGCCATAGCGCTTGCGGTGGTAATTTTGATTGCCAATATGATGAGTGAACTCGTCAGGAATACCGAGTCGCTTGAATTTTACTGCTTGACCGGATTCTGCAATTACTTCAGCAATGGCTGAACCGAGTCCGCCAATGATATTGTTCTCTTCTATACTTATAATCTCGACTTCTTCTTTAATTAGTTTGTGAATGATTTCCTTGTCAAAAGGTTTAATTGTATGCATGCTAATTAGATATGGGTTCTTGCCCTCTGCTTGCATTGCTTCTAATTTAGCTTTGCCAAGTCCAAGAGTGTTGCTGGTGGTGATAATGGCTAAATCTTGCCCTTGATTGAGGATACTAGCTTTGCCTAATTCAATCTTGCTATCTTCAGCATGATAAAAAGGATCAGGGTTGCGTCCGATTCTGATATAGCTTGGCTTGTGGTGGCGAGCACTTTGTTCTAGTAAAGCTTTGGCTTCTAAGTTATCCCCAGGGCAAAGCACTTGCATATTCGGTAAGCTGCGCATTAGCGAAATGTCCTCAATTGCATGGTGGGTGGCACCAGCAACTCCATATTCAAAACCTGCACCTACTCCAATTAATTTGACATTAGCATTCATGTAAGCGACATTGAGTCTAACTTGTTCGTAGCAGCGCATAGTCACAAAGGGGGTAATGCTATAGACATAGGGTTTGTAGCCAGAGAGTGCTAGACCTGCTGCCATGCTGACAGTAGCTTGCTCAGTGATACCGGTGTTGAGAAAACGATCGGGGAATTCTTCGGCAAAGGGCTCTAAAACATTGAAGCCCATATCTGCGGTGATCAAAAAGATCTTGGGGTCTTTGCGGGCAAGTTCTATTAGAGTGTCGATGAAGGTCTTTCTCATGACAGCTCCTCTAATGCTTGCTTGTATTGTTCATCGTTGGGGGATTTGTAGTGCCAGAGGAGCTGGTCTTCCATAAAACTTACGCCCTTGCCTTTGGTCGTGTGCGCCACAATAGCTTTTGGCTTGGAGCTTGTTTTGCTAAGAGCTTGTTCGATTTGTTCTAGGTTGTGACCATCAATTTCCACAGCATCCCAACCAAAACTTGCCCAGCGTTCTACTAGATTGCTCTGATCAATAATGTCATTAGTATTACCAAAGGATTGGATTTTGTTGTAGTCAATGATCACTGTAAAATTGTTTAAGCCCAGATTTGGAGCGAGCATTGCCATCTCCCAAATAGACCCTTCGTTGCATTCTCCATCCCCTACCAAGGTATAAATTTGGCGTAAAGGTCCATCTGCTGCGTTACGCTCGTCCTCATTGGCTACAGCCAACTTCGGACCAGCCCCTCCGGGGCTTCTCGCAAGCCTTGCATCTGGAGCCTTTCCACTCAGGTCTTTAGTAGGTGTTTTAGAGCGAGCAAGTGCCATACCAAGAGCAACTGGCGCTCCGTGACCTAATGAGCCCGCTGAGACTTCAACTCCAGGGCAGCTATCTTTGTCTAAGTGTCCTGGTAACTTACCGTCTTCAACACAATAAGTCATTAGATCTTCAATTGGAAAATAACCACGATGAGCTAGGGTGGCGTAGAGGGCGGCACTAGCATGGCCCTTGCTGAGTACGAAAATATCTCTAGTCGGGTCTTGAGGTTGGCTAGGATTTAGTTTCATGGCTTTGAAATAAAGTACATAGAGAATTTCAATGATGGAGAAAGCTGCACCAATATGAGAGACGCCAGCATTATGCACCATACTGACTATCGATTTACGGATTTCTTTGATTTTTTCTTGGTCTGTCATCCGTCTGTCATCCTGAGCCTGTAGGGCCTAAGGATCTCCTCACTACAACTTATAAGTTAAAAAATACCTTTCAATTTTTTCGTAAGGTGATTTAATTACCTCAATCCACTTACTGACTCCATCTTCTTCGACCTTACGTAATGGAGCTCTTTGAATTTCTTTCATGCCAAGCTTTTGGTAGAGCTCTAGTGCTCGTTGATTATCCGAGAAGACTCTAAGATAAATATCTGCTAGCCCTAGCTCTTGCTGACAGAGTTCGATTAATTTACTGCAAGCCTCTTGCATAATGCCTGGAGAGCCGCTTTCACCGCGTAAAATATTATCCAATTCGCAAAATTTTTGACTTAAGTCAAATCTAAACAGCCCTGCATGCCCAATTTTCTTGTTATCCTGGTCACAAACCCAGAATAATATTCTATCTGGACTATTAAGCACTGAGTTTTCAAGCCAGGTTTTGGTGCCCTGCTGAGTGACTTTGAATTGACTTGGGAAGGCGTCCTGATTAGCTTCACGCCATTTGGCTAGTAATTCAATATCACTATCATTATTTAGTGACTCAGCAGTGACTAGTCTAAGTGAGCCTGATTTAAGTTTAATTGCCAAATCAGAATTAGTTTTCCAGTCTTGGATTTGCTGAAGAACTTTATCACGAAAAGCCAAATAGCCTTGTGGTTGGCTGCTTGCACATTTGCCTAGACCATGACCAAGGAGGTCACGAATATGAGCGCAGATATAATCAATTTCTTCTTCTCTACGTTCGTGTCCACTTGGTAGATTGATACCGCGCATTGGTACTTTGTAGGCAACTGGATTATCAGCATTGTCAAACATCGGGAAAGAACTAATCGGGTGGAACATCGGTCTGCTGTCGATCATGCGTTCTTTGAGTTTGCTTATAAATTCATCACGCCCGTATTTAATTTGATCACCGAGCACAATAGAGCTCATCCAATAAATATTTCTGGTCTCTGGTTTCTCGATATTGAGCGCGAGTTCTTCTATATCACCCAGCCGTTCTTGATACCAGCTAAATATTTGTCGCTTCTGGGCAACTATCTGCTCGATCTTCTCCATTTGCGCTAAGCCAATTGCAGCCTGCAGATTAGAGATTTTGTACTTATAACCAATATCAATATTGAAGAGCGTGCGCTCCGGATCGCGGCAATGATCATTGTAGAACCAAGCTTTCTTTTTTAAATCCTCATCATCAGTTAGCAAAAATCCACCTTCACCAGTAACAACAGCCTTGGCTCCTTGAAAACTAAAGGCTGCAGCGTGCCCAAGGTTACCAGTCTTGCGGCCCTTGTAGATAGTGCCGATCGATGGTGCTGCATCTTCCAAAATAAATAAACCATGCTTCTCAGCCAGCTCCCAAATAGGCTCCATCACGACTGGTTGTCCGTAGAGGTGCACTGGGATAATTGCTTTGGTTTTACTCGTGATGTATTTCTCTAATTGACTGGAGTCCATGACCCAAGAATCAGCTTCAACATCACAGAAAACGGGCGTGGCACCGGTGTAAACAACGGCAGCAGCAGTTGCAATCCAAGTAGTTTCTGGCACCAGAACTTCATCACCTGCTCCAATACCCTTGGCTTTGAGTGCTAAGTGTAAAGCTCCAGTGCAGCTAGAGGTGGCAAAGCCATGTTCAACACCGATATAATCCATGAATAAATTTTCAAACTTACGCAGGTAATCACTATGATGATGATTCCAGCCATGCAAAGCAGCATCAGCCGCATAGTCCACTTCTCGATAATCGATAAATGGTCCTGCAGTTAGAATCAGATTGTTTGTGAGTCCTGGTGAGGATTTGTTCACATATACTTTATGCCCTCTGTCATCCTGAGGAGTGCAGCGACGTCAGGATCCCATTGATATCAACTCATTAGTTGATGAGATAAGATTATTCTTTAGATAAACTTAAATGCAAATAAATCTTTTCACCTTGCTCGTTAAGGTAATAAGCAAAACTTCTTGAACCAAAAGTTCTGGCTTTGAGTAAGTTGATTAATTCTCTGCCGCTGTAAGTTTTATCGAGTTCGATTAAATCCAGATCTTTAATTTCATGAATGCTGTGATAATTTGCTTGGCTATGATCTTGAGCAGTCGGGCTAATTTGACCATCACGAATCTTGGACCAATTCTCTTCAAAGAGCTGGTAGATTTCATCTTGTAATTTAGCGTAGATGCTACCAGCAGTATCAATGTCTTCAGCGAAGATTTCTTTTTGGACCCAAACATCACCGGTATCTGCTTCTGCTGCTAGTTGATGCAAGGTGACTCCGAGTGCGCTGCCATCAAGAATACTGTGTACATGTGGGTACCAACCACGATTGATTGGTAGCAAGGCTGGATGAAAATTGAGTGAGTCTTTGGCAAGCGAGCAAATTTCATCTTTGAGTAGGTAAGCCCAATAGACAGTGATAATGAAATCAATATCTGCTGCTTTGAGCGCTGCTATATTCTCTTCGCTATAAGCATCAGTCCAACTAATGACTTGCTTTGCTTGAGCATTAGCAATAATTTCACCAGCTGATTTTCGTTTGGCTTCTGGATGTAAGTAGAGTAAACTAATCTCGTCACCACTAGCAAGAAGATGCTGAGCGACTTTGGCTCCCACTGGGCCATTAGCAAAGAGTGCAATTTTAGCCATTGGCTTCCTCCATAAATTGATGGATCTTACTAATCATATAATCAAGATCACTAGAACTTAAACCAGGCCAAAGACCAATCCAGAAACTTTGATTCATAATCACATCAGAGTTTGGCAACATGGCATAGTGCTCATCCTTAAGCTCGCTGCTATTGATGAGCTTTGAATCCTTGATACGTAATTGAAAATTATGTTCGGTATAAGCTGGTTGCCGCAGGATATTGCCGGCAAAAACTTGCCTGGTGCCGATTTGATTGGCTTCTAAAAATTTACTTAGTTCAATTTTGCTAAATGGTGCTGATTCACGTACAGTAATTGGGAAACCAAACCAACTAGGTTCAGCACTATCTACTGCTTGAGGTAGGATGAAAAACTTTTCTAAGTCCTTGAGTCCTTGAGAGAGTTGTTCAAAATTCTTGCGTCGTGCTGCAACAAAATCATCGAGCTTATCAAGTTGAGCTAGCGCGCAAGCTGCTTGCCAGTCAGTGATCTTGAGGTTATAGCCAATATGAGAGTAGATGTATTTATGGTCGTAACCTTCTGGTAATGCTCCAAGCTGGAAACCAAAACGATTATTGCAAGTATTGTCCTTGCCTGGCGGGCACCAGCAATCTCTGCCCCAATCACGGAAGGACATAATTAATTTACGCAGCTGCGGGTCATTAGTAAGCACCGCTCCGCCCTCACCCATAGTGATATGGTGAGCTGGATAGAAACTAAGAGTGGCGATATCTCCAAAACTGCCAGTAGCTTGACCAAGGTAGTTAGAACCGAGTGCATCACAATTGTCCTCTATCAACCAGAACTTATGCTTCTTGCAGATAGACTGTAATTGTTCAAGATTAAAGACATTACCAAGAGTGTGAGCTACAAAAATCGCTTTGGTTTTACTGGAGATAGCAGCTTCAATTTGGCTGTGATCAATATTATTAGTGCCCAGTTCAACATCTACAAATACTGGCACCAAATTATTTTGGATAATTGGATTGACAGTAGT
Organism: Candidatus Melainabacteria bacterium; assembly: GCA_028817775.1. Taxonomy (GTDB): domain Bacteria; phylum Cyanobacteriota; class Vampirovibrionia; order LMEP-6097; family LMEP-6097; genus JABHOV01. Next base: position 20,087 of record JAPPOW010000162.1, read on the forward strand.
AGGGAAACCAGCAGCAACAGTGATCACTTCATCACCAGGTTTGAGTGCTCGCTCAGCTAATTGAGAAGAAGTCAGAGCTGAAATTGCTAATAGGTTGGCTGAAGAACCAGAGTTAGTAGTTAGTGCATATCTCAGTCCAAGCTTCTTAGCTAATTTTTTTTCAAATTCATCATTGAATCTGCCAGTAGTTAGCCACATATCTAGAGTGGCATCAATCATATTATGCAGTTCTGCTTTGCCTAGCACTTTGCCTGAAACTGCTTTGTAGTTTCTTGATTGTGATGGTTTATAGACAAAGTCAAAATAGAGACTCGCAAGAGTCTTGATCAAGGCGCGTAGGCTTGAGTTAAGAATTGACATCCATCCTTTTTATACCCGTGTTGAAGTTATTGGATAAGTGCTCCTTTTGTCCAAATACTGTGTTACTTTCTCCGCTCCTCTCTCCATTTACCCTAAGTAAACTGCGTTCCGGTGCTCGAAAAAGCCTTGTCTTTGAACAAAATGAGCTACTTCTTCAAAAACTTCACTGACCCAAGGAAGTGAATCTTATTGTAAGTCTTGATTTGTTTTAAAGTAAATTCTCTAATTAAGTGAGGATTTTTACTAAATTCCTTGTACCAATCAAGAGTTAGTTTTATAG
>JAPPOW010000062.1 GCA_028817775.1 Candidatus Melainabacteria bacterium
GTATGCTATTTCTTCCTCGGAGTCAATACCTAAATATTCAAGTAGGTCATCATGGGTTACAGGCATTTGCTCTGTTAATTTTAGAAACCCTTCTGTTGTTCCTTCCGATTGATAGTAAAGTTGAGAATTTTCATCAATATCTTTTTTAAGCTCTAAAATCCAAGCATTTAAATCTTGAATTGACTGGATGGATTGTATTGCTGAACTACCCGGCAACTTATTTAAATCTATTTCCATTAATCCTTTGTCTCCTGTATTTTCTATTCCACAATGCCTGCATACATCTGCAATCAATTCACGTGCAGGTAACGTATATTCAATACCTGCATTATCAAGTTGATCAATGAGAAAATGTATTGAATCAATGTCTCTTCCGGGAACTACCTTGTCACAAATTTGAAATGCTATAAACGTATCCCAATCCCGGATAGAGTATAGAAGCCTTTGTAGCCTTGTCTCATCTAAGTCACCTCTTTGGCTCATCCTATATAGCGCATGACTTTCGTCATGTAATTGAGTCATAAGTATCAATTCGTTAGGTGCATCTAATGATCTCAGCCACTCTGCTGCTAAGGAAGCATGGCTGTTCCTATGGCTTATTGGTACACCTATTTTAGCTTTAGGCTTCATCGTATCGTGGGCATCTATTAAAACCTTGACTCTCTCAATTTGTTCTGGGGAGAGATAAGTGCTACCGTCAGGTCCACCTCTTAATTTATCTAATATAAAGTTCAAATTAGAATGTAGTAAATCTAGGTGTTTTCTGAGTGTGCCTTCTGGGTGACCATTACGTGCCTTGCCCCATTCTAAAGCACTTTGATATGTTTCAGATGTCCTAATCTTTTGATGAAGGGTAGCAGGTTCAGGGGCACTTATTTTGCCTTGCCCTCTCTTTCCCATATCGCTATTATCTATACCGCCCATGACACTATATTACCATAAATTTAATTATTATTAACGAGGGACGACTATTTCCTCATTACTACCTCGCAAAGTTGCCCATAAGCCTTCGGAAGTAGATGTAAATCTCCAAAGTAACTCATTATTAATCTCATCTGCTGTAGCCCATCTTACTGTAGCTTCAGGTTGCGAGGCCAAAATATGTGCTCCTAACCTGCGATTATCTAAGGAAAGATAGTCATTTTCACCTATCTTTACAACTCTAAGAGGTTTTAAATTGTTTTTTCCATAATCTGGTTCAGTCAAAAGATTATTAACAAGTTTCCATATAGGTGGACCAGGTTCTTTTAAGTTTCCGAAATTTGGATTTATTTCATCATGAGTAAACCTTAATTGCTCTAAGGGTACAGAGAATGGTTCTTCAGAAGTGCCAGTATAAACTTTACCCCCTGTAAGCTGCATCAAATTGTCATACCCTGTGCGTCCTGACCCTGTTGGTGATAATGTCGGCTCAACTTCGACTAAAGTTGCTGTTGACGTTTCTGGACTTCCTGTGTCTTTTTTACTACTAAAACTGACCTGCCTTAAATTAACATTGTCAGGATTGGTGTTGTGTTGATAATCCTGCTGATATTGGTCTAAGTATCTTTCGTTTATATAACCTGAATCTCTAGCAAGACTTAGAGCTCCATCATAATCACCTGCTGCAATTGCTTTACCTATATCTTTTATTCTCTGCTTATGAGCTTGTTTTGCTTCAGAAGTACTTGTACCATTTTGAGTTGCCACCTGAGCGTCAGCAGCTTGTTGTGCTACAGCTTCACGTAAAGCTCTTCTAGCTTGGTATTCAGCTAGATCCATCGGAGCAGCTCCCGTTTCAGGATCAACTTTTCCTGGATCTATAATTGTTTCTTTTGCATGAAGATCTTCTTCAGCTTTAATTCTTGGATCATTTCTTGTTTCTGCTGAGTCATAGCTTTGGCTTGCCCTCCTTGCTCCAGTTGCAGAATCTACTTCTACTGTGGTTGCAGCACTAGTACTTTGTTCGGGATTGATAGTTTCAGTTACTGGAGTATTTCTTCTTTGTTGAGCATCTCCAGCAGCTTCTGTTCTTGCTCTTCTTGCTTCTGCATTGCGGCTAGCATATCTACTAGCTCTATTACCAGCCGTTGCTGCCATTAATTCATCTCTAATAGATTCAGCTGTAAGTTCATCATCATTGAAATGTGCAGCAGTTAGCCCTAATACCACATTGGCTCCTTCTTCCCCGACTTCTATAGCTCCTTTTGCAAGTCCAGTCTTAGCTGCTTCTTTTAAACCATTTGCTCTTAATCCAACTAAACCACTCAAGATACCAGTACCAGTGTCAATAGCAAATGCTTTAGCTAATTGGCTTGCACTGACACCTCTCTCTTCCATAAATTCACCTTTGTCTAAATCAGGATTAGATCTTAGTGCTTCTTTATAAGCAAGTTCTGCTTGAATTCTTTGTTCAGTTAGATTTGCGGTTGTCACTAATGCTGACGCTCCGCCAGCACTACCAGCGGTAGCTGCCAGCGCACCAAATTTTTCAAGCCTTGCAAAGATCTGAGCCCCACTTGATCCAGCCAGGGCTGCTGAGAAAGCAGTTTTAAAATTATTGTACATATTCTCTCTTGAGACTACTCTTGAACCTGCTTCTGCAAATGATTCATCGAAGGCTCCCATATTAATTGCAGCATCAACAGAATCAATTGCAACACCAGCCCCAACTGCAGCAAAGGTCCCTGTGCCAAGTGCGGTAAGTGCAGCAAGGCTACCTCCGCCAGTGGCTGGTGCTAAAGCCATAGCTACACTAGTCATGGCTACAACTTTTACTCCTTGAACAGCAAAGTCTTTTAAGTTTCTATCGAATTGTTCGAGTTGCTCATTTGCGCCCTTGTATGCAGCTTGGAGTTTTTTGTTAGAAGCTTGGAAGCCATCACTGATTGCTTCGTTACTGGTTTGTAACAATTGTTCTGCTTCTTGATATCTTCCCTGTGTAATTAAATCTTGTGCACGGGACTGAATTGTAGAAACAACATCTTCAAGCTGTTCTAATTCTTTTTTGTTTGCTCTTTCTGCTCCAAGGCTTGTTCTTAGTGAATCTGTTCTTCCACCTATCCAAGATAGAACACCTGATTGGTCAATATCTCTTTGGGTATCTGAAATTTTAAATTCAAGTCCACCTTCTTTATCTTTAGAGTCTCCTCTGATTAAGCTATTTAATTGTGTTCCAGTACCATGTAGTTCAGCTAATTGAGCCGCTGCTGCTTGGTATTCTAATTCTTCTTCTGGCGTTCTTGCAAACTGACGTTCAGATAGTGAGGTTGGTCTAGTGAGTCTTTCTCCTTGAGCCAAAACTGCTTGCCTGCCTTCGGCTATATCTCGTGCTCTACTTAGGTCACCAGCATTAGCTGCTTCTGTAATTCCATCATGTGCAGCAAAAAGTCTTTCAGTTTCTTCCCTCAAGCGATCTTGTTGGATTCTAAGTAGATTCCTTTGCTCCATTAGTTGTAATTTCTGATCTGTTGTTAAATTTGGTGCTTCAGGTTGTGGCATTATTCCAAAAGGGTCAGGCTGAGCTTTTGGTGCTTTGCCATTAATGGTATCGGTTAGTTCTGCAATTTGACCTTGTAGCTCATCTAAGCCTGCTCTATTTGCATTGATAGTTTCTTGTAGAGCTGTTCTAGTGTCACTCACTACTTCTTCATCTGTTTTCTCGCTACCGTCAGGATGAGTTTGCCTTGCGGCACTAGGATTAGAACTATGTAATCGAGATTCACTTAGCTCAGCAAAACTTGTAGAACCATTTAATAAGGCTTCGGCTTCCTGATATCTTCCAGCTTCAACCAATTCATTAGCTTCCATCATCACTCTAAGTTGATGAGTCCTTATACCAAGCTGACCAGCGATATGATCTTCAGCAGCTTCTTTTTGCCGTGCATAGTGGGCTTCACCAAATCCCCTGGTGATTGGATCAAGTCTTTCTCTACTTTGCTCTAGTTGATCTAGAGCAGTTTGTACTCTGGTAATTTCTTCAGTATTAGCATCTAAACTTTCAGTTAAGCCTGCTCGCAAATCATGAATTCTAACAAAAGCATTTCCTCTACCTGGCTCATCAATTAATCTTTGAGCTTCTTCTGTTCTACCTAGACCTTGTAATCTTTGTGCTTCTTCTAAAATAATTTCATTTTGCCTTGTCCTTTCTGCAAGACCACTACTTGCTTGCCTATCTGAACTTTGCCTTGCGGAAAACCTAACCGCATGAACTGGTGAGCTTCTTTGTAGTTGACTAATAAAACTACTTTGATCAGTATCAGTAGGTCTAGCTGTTAAATGGCCTCGCTCTGCTTGGATTCTTCTCTCTAGTTGTGTGATACTGTCGGTTAATCTTTGCTCTGGGCTAATGCTTGGATCATCTGGGCGAGGCTGTGAAGTAGTAGTTTTTGAAGCTTGACCAGGACTTGAATATGTCAGTGTTTTTTTGTCAGCAGGGCTTACTGCTGCTGGACTCGACTCTTCACTTGCTTGAAGTTCATCATCTTCTTGTGGACTATCTTTCTTTTCAGGTTCATAGACCGGAATAGAATAGTCAATACTAGAGACCTCATCTCCCATAGTGTTTATTATCAAAAATCACATTAAGCCTAGGTTATGAATCTATGGTTAATAGTGGATTTCCCCTGGAGAAAAATATAAAAAGGGCTATTAAGACACAAATTTTATTGTTTAGGAGTAAAAACTTGACGTAGATAGCTTTCCGGCTACTGCAGACGCTCATCCGGGCTCCACGGATTTGAATTATGCAAAAACCCTTTCTTTTCCGGATAAAACCCCAATTATCCAAGCATTGCAGCTATAGTAACCCAATAAAATTCTCGGAATTTGCTCTGGCCAAATAGCAGATAATGT
>JAPPOW010000212.1 GCA_028817775.1 Candidatus Melainabacteria bacterium
CTCCGACGACTCATACTTGGGGAGACAGGAAAAATAGATAATTGGGGCCGATAATTGGGGCCGCGTCTTCACATTTCACTTTTTCAGATATTATCATTCAAGTTCCCCTTTGTCTTCAGGATTAAACAGTTCTTCCAAGCAATCAATATCCTCCAACTTAGTAAAAAGCACTGGTCTATCCATAAAGCTAACGGTTTCCTCAATTGAAGAATTCATCACTACTCCCATTGGTGTGTTGGGATAGGCTTACAATCACGGACCCATACAAAATCAATTTCAAGTCCATTCCTTTTTAGCTAAAAACTAGCCAAGCAAGTGCTATAGTCACCGCGGTAACCATAATCAGCACATAGCTCTGCAACTTACCTGATTGTTGAATTTTAAGTACTTCACCAACAACCTCAGTTCCTCTCCAAGCAAGACCATTGATGAAGATACCTTCAATAAAGAAGCGCTCAAAGATAGTCCAAGTAAGTCTGAAGAACCACATAAAGATCGCGACCACAAAATCATAGATCTCATCGATATACCACTTGTTGAGTGAAGCTTGATAAAGAAGTGAGAAACCATCTTTGAACCATTCATTGATTAGCTTGCCGCCAATTTTGACTTTTGCCATATAGACCAGGTAAGCGCCCAGAGTACCAACTACAAAGAAAATAAATGGTAGGTAACCCATTGGCTGAGAAAGTTCGTGTAAGAAGAACTCAATTCCACTTTGACCATGCTGCATATGTGAGTGGAAGTGATGATCAAAATAGTGTTGTAGTTTGTAATTCATCAACGGTGAACCATAGAGTCCAAGGAAAATTGAAGGCACAGCTAATACCATCAATGGAACGGTGACTGCAAACGGTGATTCATGCGGATGCGCGTGACCACGATACTCACCTTCAAAAGTTTTGAAGTAGATTCTAAACATATAGAACGCTGTCATACCAGCAGTCACAGTACCGATCCAGAAAAGAGGCATGCTCACTTCATGTGCTTTGGCGATAATCATATCTTTGGACCAAAAACCTGACATCAGCGGGAAGCCAGCAATCGACAGGGTTCCAATCAAGAAAGTCCAAGCAGTCATTGGCATATCTTTGCGCAGTCCGCCCATCTCATTCATGTCTTGTTCGTGGTGACAGCCCATAATTACTGAACCAGAACCTAAGAAAAGCATTGCTTTGAACATAGCGTGAGTAATCAAGTGGAACATTGCAATAATCGGCGCGCCGAGACCAGCAGCCATTACCATGTAACCAAGCTGCGAGCAGGTTGAATAAGCCAGTGCTTTTTTGATGTCGTTTTGGGAGAATGCAATTGTTGCTGCAAAGATTGCAGTGATGCCACCAACCCAAGCAATTACAGGAAGTGCTTGTGAGCCAGTGATATTAAGAATTGGAAATACTCTAGCTAGCAAGTAAACACCAGCAGCTACCATTGTTGCAGCGTGAATTAAAGCTGAGATTGGAGTAGGACCTTCCATCGCATCTGGTAACCAAACGTGTAGAGGGAACTGAGCTGACTTGGCTGCTGCTCCCATAAAGATCAACAAACCAATTGCAGTGATTGAAACCAAGCCAGTAAGTGCTAGTTCGTTGTGAGCAATTGCCCACTTGGTAGCAAGTGCGATCTTGTCAAAACTTAGGGTTGCAATATCTTGGTGGCTTGCCCAAAAATCTTTGGTGTAATTGAAGAGTAAAAGTAAGCCTAGTAAGAATCCAGCATCACCGACCCGGTTAACTACAAATGCTTTCTTACAAGCGTGTGCTGCACTTGGTTTGTGCCACCAGAAACCAATTAGTAAGAATGAGCAGACACCAACCAGTTCCCAGAAAAAATACATCTGGAATAAATTAGTAGCGATCACTAGTCCAAGCATTGAGAAAGTAAAGAGCGAGAGGTATGAATAGAATCTGGTATAACCACTATCTTCATTCATATAGCCATGAGTGTAGATCTGCACCAGCAAACTAACAAGGTTAACAGTCAGCAACATACCAATAGTAAGCGGGTCGATGAGACAGCCTATATCAAGATGGAAGCTACCAGCTTTGATCCAATTGAAATTGATTTGATAAGCTTCGTGTCCATGGAAATTCAAGAACAAAACAGTGGAGTGAATTAAACCAAGCGCGACAGCACCAACAGAAGCCGCCATCGACAGTGCTCTATTCTTGTGAGTAAAGAACATAATTAGTACTGCAGAGACAAGGGGATATATCGCTATTAACCAAGCATTATCAATATTATTCATACAGGCTTTATTCTAGTACGGGATTTGGGATATGGCTAGTGATGACCGCCAGTCTCTGAATCGACCACTTGACGCAAAACAATTTCTTCCACAGTAACCATACGCTCACCATTGTTGTCTAAAAATCTCACGCGACTACCAATATTGTCCTCGCCGTCTTTTTCATTGAAATCAGAGAATAAGTGGAAGGTTTCACCATCATCCGATTTGGCAGTATAAGTTAATAAACCATCACTATTGTAGGCAGCTTTGATAGCTTCAATTGTGATATCAGGATCTAAGTGAAAAGTTTGATCCAGCTTGAGAATATAGTTTCCACCCTTGCGCTTCTTAGCTTTGCGGATAAAGAAATGTCCGGCGTGGGCATCATCAATCACGATCTCAAATTTGACATCAATATATTGGGCAAAGAGATTGCCCGAACTCGCTTCTGGTAAATGATCTTCACCAGCGTGAGCCCGGACTGAATTTCGGCTTGGCGCGATGAGAAATAACGTCAATAGGGCTAAAAATTTTCTCTTCATGCCCATAGCATATCCTTATAGTTAAACTATAGGCTAGGTTTTTTCTTTTTTATTCGAACGTAGCCGAAAACCAGGGAGCTCGCTCCCTGGATGAGGCGAGAGAGAACCCCAATTTTGCCGGTTCGTTTTCGAAGAAAACGACAAATCGAGCAATTAAGACTCGGTAGCTTTGCTGCCGAGATGCGAGATTTGAGGCAAAATTTATTTATTGTCATTGCGACCGCGAGCCAAAGGCGTGGCGGGAAGCAATCTAGTGGGTAGATTTTGTCGATGCATTGGATTGCTTCGTCGTACCTCCTCGCAATGACGGAGCTCACGGTGTGATCTTAATAAGAATCTCGTTAGCTTCAATCACTTTGATTTCTTCTTTAATGGTTCGTTTCATGCCCAGGAAAGAATGAAACTCGCGCATCTTGGCTTTGAGTTCTTCTTGATCAGTCAAAAGCTGCTTACGTTTGGCTTGGAGCTCGATATTTTTACCAATGTTTTGACTTAAGTCAAAAATATTAACCACACAACTTTTAGCTAGCGGCACAATTACAATTGCCGCTAGTAAGAACCAGAAGATAGTTTTGGAACGGCGACGATTGAGACTTAATTCTTGATCTTGATTATGAGCGTCAGAATCTATATTTGCTATGCAAGCTGTTTGGTATTGGACATGCGTTTCTTGGTAGAGGGATTGTGCCATAGCAAAATTAGCTACAAAAGTAGCCATTAACAGAAGAGACGCAGCATATTTGCAAAAGATCCCGGTCATTGCGAGGAAGGCGAAGCCTGACGCGGCAATCCAATGCACCGGTTCCACTAAATTCCATGCATTAGATTGGGACGGGGCTCCCTGTCACCAGCATGGCTGTTAATTGTTAGCATCCCTGAATTCCTCGCAATGACGGTTACTAGGGATTAGTTAGAATAAGTAACTTACGCCAAAAATCAAACTTGGAATTGGTGTCGGTTGAGCACCATACTGAGCTGTGATTAGTGGTAAAGTCACTCCTAGATTGACTACCACGTCATCGTTCACTATTGCTCGGATCCCTTCAGTCGCTAGTATATGATGACCACCATGATTATCTTCTTTAACGCCATGGAGTTCAGGGCGTTCTTGCCAGTTGTAATTTAATTCAGTGATCAAATTCCAACTTAGGTTTTGACCTAAGATTTTGCCAGGAAAGATTTTGGCTAGCGTTTTGCCTAATGGACTTAGATTATGACTATGACGATGGTGCCCATGATGATGGTGATGATCATGGTAAGTCAGGTCACCAGAGTGGCGGTGACTATGGTGATGCCCTTTCTTTTCGCTAATGTTTTGTATCAAGTAAGAGAGCGCTATATTGTAGTTTAAGCTATCACCGGTCACGCCGTCTCTTGGTCCTGGTGTAGATAGACGATAGAGAAAATTGCTATCAAAACTGAATGCTGGTCCAATATCTTTACTCAAAGCCATTCCGAAAAATGGATCAACTGAGCCAGAGCCAGGTTGATCATCATTACCAAAGAAATCACCTTGATTATTTTTCACATTACGAAAGCCAGTTGGTAGACTCAAACCTAATAGGACAGAACTATAGACTTTGCGTTTGTGATTTTTATAGAAGCGATATTGACTTAGTATACTCAAATCTCCAAGCCCAATTGAGTCACCAAACTCGGTGCGCTCACCGCCATCGGTTTCGATCAAACCATATTTAAAATTGTAAGGAAGATTGAAATAAATATCCCAGTCGTCTGTTAGACCATAACCCAAAGCAATCGATGGACTCAGGCTAGTTCTAATTTGACCAGTGGTTTCACCACGATTAAGTAGAGAATTGACTTGAGCCGGACTAAAAGTCTTGTAGTTGCTGTACTTGAGTCCCATATTCACAAAGCCCTTGCCTTTAGGTAGTGTGCGAGCCGGAAAGGTGATAAGTGGTCCGGCAATGCCCGGTCCTCCTGTCGTGCCTTCGTGATGGGCTTGCACTGAAAGTCCTGATAGAAGTAGCAAAATTAGTAAGAATGGCACTTATATAGGATATATCAGATTTAACTTTGTACTT
>JAPPOW010000234.1 GCA_028817775.1 Candidatus Melainabacteria bacterium
CTCTAAAATACATTGAAGCATCACCAGTACTAGTATTCTTGATTGCAAGCTTACCGTTGGCGCTAGTATCAGCAGTTATAATATTCATTAAGGTGACAAATGCTGTATCAAATCTTCGCGAAGTAGAACCAAGATCAGAACTGCCATCAGCACTAGGACCAATAGCACCAGCAACTTCAAGCTTAAAAGTACTAGGAGTTACCCCAATACCTAAATTACCATTACTGAGCTGGGCATAATCAGACCCGCCTTCAATAAAATCCATCCTCAACTGAGTTCCAGCTTGGATTTGTACGTTGTCATTAGCAGGAAATCTAATCCAAGTATTGGTATCACCTTGATGCTGCAACATATCACCCAAATAAGCATCATCAGTTATAAAAATATCATCACCAGCATAAATATCAGCACTTGCTTGCAATGAACCAGTTACATCAACCATATAAGCCGGGTTTGTCATATTGAAACCAACCTTACCAGTAGAACCATTGACATATATATTGTTACCCGTACCAATTGAAAACATTTTACTGTTGACATCGATAGTAGTATCAGCATCCAAAGTCATGCTATCCATAAAATCATCAAAATCCAAAGAATCTGGAGCGACGGTTGCAAGAACGTTCATATTATTAAGCAAATAAAAACTAGAACCATTTTGGTAATAGAGATCACCATTATTGTTATAAAGCTTGCCATAACCAACTGTGTTACTAGCAGCACCAGCTTGATCCTTCAGTGCAAAGTTACCGTTGAGAGTTAGAGATTCAGGAATAAGCGTGTCATGAATCCCCAGACTACTGGAGTCCATCACATAATCTAATCCACCGCCATTGTCCATAGAAGCAGTGGCCATATGACCACAGGCTAGCATTATCATTAAAATGATAGTCTTGCTTAAATTCATTGATTTATATAGCCAAAACCAAGGCTATAACTATAATTTTCCACTTCTCAACAGTGTTAAGCATCAGCTATAACACCAGCAATAAACCATATAGACTAGGTCAAAAACTTGATTTTAAAAGCTTGGACCCATTTGATAAAGCATTGGATTAGCTTCATCTTTAACAGAGTAAAAAGTACTCGCTGAATTTTGATTATTATACATAGTTTCAATCCAAGCAGCAGTGCGAGTTGAACTTACTACTCTAAACTCATCAAAGGGACCAGCATTAAAACCCTTGGCTCCTGAACTACCAACAATATAAGGACTATAAACATTGGTCTTAGCTGAAGTTGTACCGGTATGCACCAAGTAACCATTGAGATAAATCTTTGGTTGCTTGGAAGTATAGGTAATTATGATTTGATTCCAGCCAGCACCTAAAGCAGTGTCATAGTCAGCGATAGGAGCCAAATAACTAGTACCGTGTTCACAGACCGTGATCCCATCAGTGCCAATTGTTAATCCTGCACCGCCATCAGTACCCTTGTGGTTTGGAAAAACCACAAACTCCTCACCAACATTACAAAGTGTACCTGTGTTAGATTCCGTCCAATCACCATGAGTTTGACCAGCCTTCATCCAACCACCAAAACTAAAATCATCACTAGACTCACCTGTTGTACCAAAACTTATATAGTCATCAGTGCCATCCAAATCAATCCCATTACCAAGCATACCAGCAACTAAATCGCCACTAGTCATTGTGCCACCAGTCGTACCATCATTACTATTAGAAGTTTCATCATTGACAGTACCTGTTGGTGAATCTTGCATATGAGAGACAATCACAAAATCAATATCCCAAACATTTTCTGAACCAAAAGTATCTGTTGCACCATAGCCAGTCGCAGCAGCGTTACCATAGTAAAGATAGAAAGTCGTATCAGAAGAACCTGATAAAGTACCATTAGCAACGAAGTGTAACTCGCCAGTAGAGCTGCCTGTATCAATGGCAACTAAATCATAAGCAACTTCAGTACTACCGTCATTTTTAGTCACTCTTATATCATCACCATCAGCCTGCACATAAGTAAAAAATCCGGTGCTACTTAAATCACTCAAGTCTACGTAGACAGGGAAATTAGAGAGATCACCATTAACCTTAGTTGAATCAACAGTCAATTTTATTCGATAGCCCCAGTTATCCTTGTACCAATTATTAGTTGTAAAATTCCAATCAGTCGTGGCACTAAGTCCAGCATAATCCTCACCACCCGACACTGCATCAATTGCAGTGCTATCAATTTGCACATAGTAAGAAGTGTTGGCCTTGAGTTTTGCAGCGGGATTTATAGTAAGAGTAGTGGTGCCATTGCCAGTAATCTTGGAATCAAGGATACTCATATTTTCAATCAATAAATTCTCAGAAGTTTTTTTAATTTTCACATTACCCGTTTGAGCATCCCACGCTTCACTAAAAGTGATCACTAAATCCTCGGTCACACCAGCACTAGTACTATTGTCAGCCGGAGAAAAACTATCAGCACCAATACTACTTGAAGCAAGATCTTCGGCAGTGACACCATAGATAGTACTAGTACCGGCTGCAGACAAGGCCCAAACTGCATAAATTCTTTCATCATTAACTAAGTTGACAGAAACTGATCTATTGTCCTGATCGGTTGTAGAGAGATAGTTATAACTTCCCCAAGACTTCAAACTACTATTGTCACTCTTGCGCATCAGCACATCCTTGGTAGCATTCTGATCAATCTCTAAAGCATAAGAATCACCATTGTCACCATCTACACCCAAAGCCAAGGAAGCTAATTGTGATTCACTATTTGCTAAATTATCTGCCGCAGTCCAGCTACTGCCATCATATCTCCAGCCATCAATAGAGCCACTAGCCTGGAAAGGTTGATAAATTCTCATGCAATATAAATTATTGGTATTAGGGTCAAGAGAGATACCCCAAGGAGATCTATAAGAATCGTTTTGAGCTGAAGTCCCTAAGCTATTGGGGGTCGCGTCCCAAGTACCTGCACTGGTGTCATAGATAGACCAAACCATGCCACCAGTACTATCTTTCTGGTTGATGCCCATGATATCACCAGCAGCCAATGGCAAGAGAGCTATATCAGCATCTGCACCAGCAGTAAAAGGAAAAGTACCAGCATCAGACCAATTACCATTAGAAGTACAAGTAGTAGAGCACTTGACTGCAAAATTTGAGTCAGCTGTATCATCTATTTGCGCAGCATAGAGAACACCATCAGTTGCCTTGCTTATATAGTATCTATTCGCTTCATCAAGTGCACCAGCAGTATGGGCACCATTAATCTTGACAGCAGTAGAAGCGCTATCGTCACTGGTGTCAAACTGAACATAGTAAGTGTCATCATCTGTTTCATCGACGTCCATCACATGAATCAAGTTACCACTATCTCCTGGTGTCCACTTATCAAACCAAATAATTGGTCCATTGGAGGCACTAGTTGAACGAATTACAGTCTGTGCGCTCCAACTTGCACCCCCATCAGTAGTCTTGCGGTAGACCACATCCCGAGAAGCATCAGCATAAAAAACATAGCCAACTAAATCACTGGTAAAAGCAACTACATTTTTTCTGGGGTTATCACCACCAGTAATATAAGCGTCTGTTGCAATAGTCACTTCAGCATTAGCAGCCAAAGCTAGAAAGAAGAGTAGTATTAAAATCAAGCCACTATTCTTCATCATTCCATAAAATCAAAACTCGGCGTGCAAAGGAACTCACCATTATTGTTGTGACCATTGACATGATAGAGACAATTAATCACGTCAATATCATTGTCACCATCACTTAAGTCCGGCGCAGAACCACCAGGCCACTTCACATCTACATTAGCTTCTACCCCATCCCAAGTACTTACATCCATATTGCCCCCGTTTTGAATCATAGTCAGTGTCACCGCACCGACCCTATCGTCAGTAAATTTATTAAAAAGAATTGTCGCATTGTCTGTAGCAAGAGAGACAAACTGCTTATTACCGTTATTCCAATTAATCGTTATACTTGCACCAGTAGCAACCGCTGGTTCTTCATCAAAAACAACAGCTTCCTGCGCAATCAAACGCCCATGCTCATCACCTTGAACAACGGCCTTTGCAGACCCACCATTATAAGTAGATAAAGTCATAGTGCTATCAATAGTGCCAGAAGTAGCATCCGTAGTGACAAACTTAACCTGACCAATAGGAGCATCAGTGCCATCAGTCTCGGTTTCAGCATAGAAATCTATATGCCCACCGATACCATCAGCACCAGCACCACCAGAATAAGTTCTATCTAAATACAAGACTTGCCTTGAAGTATTACCATCACTAGCAAAATCATCTTCAAAAGTTGGCGCGTTGCCAGCAATAACATGCAAAGCTTTAGCAGGGCTTGCAGTACCAATGCCCACATTATTAGCAGAAGCATCAATATACAAAGTATTTGAGTCAAAATCTAAATCAAAAGAAGCCATAGATATAGTAGTTGTCGCATCAAGAGTCATTGAATCACTGATATCATCAAAATCAATCGAATCAGCAGAAATAGAAGCAGAAACATTAGTCAAGCCAGAACCATCACCATTGAAAGCTGTTGCTTTAACTGTACCTGAGACCTGTAATTTCTCTACTGGAGTCGTTGTAGCAATACCAACATTACCGTTCTGGTCAATAGTAAATCTATCGCCAGTACCTAAAGCAGGAGTACCACTCGCCGCCCATGCAATCTTAAATTTATCACCATCACTATTGTCAAAACCAAGAGCATAACCATTAGCACCCGTATCTTCTCTAAAATACATTGAAGCATCACCAGTACTAGTATTCTTGATTGCAAGCTTACCATTAGCACTAGTAT
>JAPPOW010000034.1:0-5963 GCA_028817775.1 Candidatus Melainabacteria bacterium
ATTTAACAATAAACTTCGCGACGCAGTTAAGAGCGGCGAAAAAGTTGATTTCTCAGAATTACAACAAGTAAGAGATACAGAAAAGAAAAGAGTAGACGCCAAAGCACTCAAAGAATATATCCAAAAGCACAAAGAAGATAAAGCTCACGTGCAAGAAATGTTCTCAAGCTCTTCTCCTTTATCAACATTATATACAGAGACAGAAGGATTCACTCCTAAGGATTCTTGGTTATCAGGTTTAGTTGGAAAGCTATTAGCATTCTTCTCAAACCCAAGTCTTGATAGCCTCAAAGGTATCGCCAAAGGTTTAGTAAAAGAAGACGGTTCTAAGATCAGTCTTACTGACAATAAATTATTAGAAGAATTAGATCGTGATCAGAAGCTTGCTCCATTGGCTGCTGCCCTAAGAGCGGTAGGTACCAATGAACAAGGTGCTCAAATGAAAGAAGAGCTGGACACTAATCCAGAAGCTGAAGGTTACAACAAGGAAACTATTGATGCTTATGTAACTCAATCACTAGGCAGACTTAGACATATCTTTGACGATGAAGGTAACTTAATTGGTTCAAATGGTGAAGTCCTAATGGGACCACTAGTTATCAGACAAGAAGACATCGAAAGTCTTAAAGCAAGCGATGAGAACTTACTACCTGTAGCTGAAGGCGCTGTTAAGTGGAACGACGTTGCAAGCAAAACATTCAAGTATCTCAAGACTGGACAAGCTGGTGTTGCAATTGATTACGCTAATACTATCTTTGCAATCTTCAATAAACAAATGAGAGAGAAAGTTGATGATGCTGATGCTAGCTATGAAGACAGAGAAACTGCTAGAGCTCAAAACAGAGAAGTAATCGATATCTTCAAGAACCAACTTGCTCAAGAGTTTGGTGGTGAAGGATTCGCTAAAGCATTTGAATTTGTTTTCACTAGAGGAGCATTTGCTTCAGAGACTACTCGTAATGCGATTACTGGTGATGCAGTAGAAAGCACAACCAAGGGTGCAATTAAAGAAGTAACTGAAAACCTAGAAGAGACCGCAAATGATAAAGGTAATTCTTTAGCTGCCAGAGAAGGGGCTAAGTCTAAAGCTAAAACCAAAACCTTGCTCGACTCACTTGTGACTGATGGCGATAAGTATACAATCCTTGACCTTGGCGGTGAGATAGATGGTAAGAAGAAAGGTATAAGCAAAGAAGAGCTTAACTATGATGGCAACAAACTAACACTTACAACTGTAGCCAAAGCATACACCAGATCAGCAGAAGTACTTGGTCATAGTACAGCAGAAAAGCTAGGTAAAATAGTTTTGGGCATGAAACTTGGTGAAACCGAAAAAAGAGACAAGTACCTAGCTAATGCAGCTGGTTCTGGAACTAAGAAGGCAGGCATCGTAGCAGATGCTAAGACAATTAATACAGCCGCTGACACCAAAGGTAAAAAACTAGAGGATGTTCTTAAGAAAGCACAAGATGCAATTGGAACTATTAAATCTGGAGGGTTCATCGTTCCAACAGAAGGTGATGTAGATGCTAGTGATGAATTTGCTACAACTCTTTCAAAGAAATTGCTCAGCCTAGCAGATATTAGTCCAAATAAAGACAACCGAGAAAAAATTGATGATTTCAGAAGAAAAGTTTCTGAGCAAGCTAGAAAAGGAAACTTTGATCTTGAGACTATAGTCAAAGAACTTATCAAAGTTTCTCCGAAGAACAAAGCAGATATTAGAGACAGAATCCAGTCTGAGCTCAAGAATGAAGCTAAGGCTAAGAATTTCCTTAATGAGTTCATCAACCATAGTGAGATGGTTAGCCTCTCTAGTGTAGTCAAGGCTGAAACTGTCCAAGATCTAATCAAGTCTCACAAAGGTTTGAGCTCGCAGATCATGAGACAGCCAAGCAATCAAGCTCTCAATCAAAGTAGCGTAGAAGATATTGTTACTAACCCGCAATACCTTGCCGATGCGAGTCCAGAGCTAGCACTGATCTTTGCCGATCCTGATGTATACAAATCGGATGGTAAGAGAGCAGAGATGGCTATGCTTGGTCTAATGTCACTATTGAAGCAAAACCCTAGCTTGCTTACTCCTGGTACTCCAGGTGCTAAGAATATTGTCAAGAAGCTGTTTGCTAAAGAAGTCAAGAATGATGACACAACTGCAGCGACTATTGCCGATAAATTTAGTAGCTTTGTGCAGAGGAACGATTTTGAACAAAAAGAACTAAATCGCAAGTTTAACCTTCAAGAGATGGCAAACCTTGCAGGTAGCAGTGTTTCAAGAGCAACCTATCTTGAGTTTACGGCACCAACTGTAGCTTACAAACGTGAAGCTGTTGTCGCTGAAAGATTAGCAAGAATGATCAATGGACACACTCCTAAATCATCAAGAGGCGAAATCTATCAATCAGTAGAAGCATTAGCTGATCATTTAGAAGCTGCTGCTGAGAAACTTGATGGTGCAGACTTTAGTGATGTAAGAACAATCGTTACTGAAGGTCTTAATGATCCAATATCTGAAGCAATCGTCAAGAATATGTTCTTCCCTGGTGATGACGGTGATACCGTTGGTACCAGCACTGACAAGCTTAACGGCAATGAAGCTCCACAATCAGTAATGGATGCAGCAATCAGAATGAGAATGATCCTTCCTAGATTATTCAAAGCTGATGGTTCAACTAGTTCAACGGCTAAGCCAGCAGCTAGCAAACCAGCAACAGCTGAAGCTGAGCAAGCTCCAGCCAAGCAAGAGCCAGCTGTCACAGGCTAATAACTAGTCAATTGAATATATAAGTTATAAGAAGCTGTTCACCTCTGTTCAGCTTCTTTGTCTTGGGCGAATCCCCCTAAAATAAAGCTATTTAACCTGTAAATAACCTGTCAATAAGCCCTCCCCCCAAGCTTTATATATATACATGACAGTAGCGTCGAACCAACCAACAATAGCTAAGAAAGTAGAAATGGCAATCTTACCAGAACGCAACTCTACTAGATACGCTGTAGTCAAAAGAAATTTCGATGGCATTGATGCTCCAGAGAAAAGAAAGAATTTAATCGAACAGTTAGAGATCCTAGAGAGTGATCCAAGAAATATAACTAATTTTCTACGTAGTGACAAACGCAAAGAAGACCGCGAGGCAGTCAAGTTACTGGGTCAAATGATCCGCTCAACTGATAAGGTTGTTGCCAGCAAAGCCAAAAGAGTTTTTGTACAGTACTTAGAGCACTCAACTACTAGAGAGAATCTAATGGGTTCAACTATTGATCCAGAGAACCCAACTAAAGCTGAAGCAGCATTTGAAACATTGTGTGAGTTCATCGACCAACCTGATGATGCGACAAAATTAGATCAAGCAAAAGTAATTGCAAATTCATGTGGTTTCCTTTATCGCCAAGATGGTGATGATACAACTAGCACCAGTATCAAGAGAGGCAAAATCCAAGAACAAGGTAAAGCTGGTAGAGACACTAGATTATTCAACTTCTTCAAGAATATGCAGAAGACTGAGTCAGGCAAACTTCTACACAACCTAGCTGTAGAAGAAGGCTTGCAAGAGATGCATAACGACCTATACTCTGCTCACATTGCTGGCACCGAGACTGGTTTATCAAACCAAGTTAAGCGAAGTGCTGTACAGCAAAAGAAAGTTACATCATATGCTCTCAACCCAGCACTTATTTGGGGTGACAAGAGTTTTGTTAATCAAGTTAAGCCTGCTAATAGTGATGAAATTGATTTCCTTGAAGGTTTCAAGAAATCAGCAGACTTTAGTTTCAGCATCGCTGAATTAGAGAACCGCTTTGTCGAGAACGAAGATGAACGTAAAGCGCTTGTCTTGGATTTCACTACAGCATTCGAGTTACTTTCATTCCGCAAAGCCGCTCTAATCAAAATGGGTAGAGCCAGTGATGATCCTGTACTTAATAGAGCAGCAAAGCGCATCGAGAAAGAACAAGTCAAAATGCTTGAAGCACTGCAGCAGCATGCAGGTAGAGACAAAGAAGTAGCTCAAGCAATTGAGGATATGTTCAAGTCTCAAGGTACCAGTATCTTCATGTACCACATGAATGGTACTCTAGGGGCTGCAGAAAAATCAGTATCAACCCTAATCGACAAAGAAGCCAGAGAGCTAGTCAAGGATTATGGCGCTGATTCAACCAAACTTGCATCAGGCAAAGTTCTTACTGATTCATTTACAGACCTTACTCAACTTCAAAAAGATACTGAGAAAGATATTGAGAAACAATCAGTTAGCCTAGCTAATGAAGCACTTAGTGACATGAGCAGACCTCAACTCATAGATACTAAGGAAGTAGAGAGCTTTGAAAGATGGGGAGCTGATATCATTCTAAGCTCTGAAGTTTCGAATGAGTCCAAAGCAAGCACTGCTGACCAAGAAAGATGGGCAAAAATCAAGAAAGCTCACAGCACTCAAGAACTTAGCTATTTTGGCTTAGATGCTGCTGGAGAAAATTTCAAAAAACAACTAGATACTAATACTGATCTTGAATACGCAAAGGATAACTTTGAAAGAATCTACGGCATGAGCCCAGACCAGATGATTGACTTAGTCAAGGCAGAAGAAGTTATTCATGCAAGTGGTACAGAATCAGCAAGTCTAATTAGAAATGCTGAAGATTTTGGTAAAGCATTTGCCAAAGTAGCAAAACTTGCTCGTGAACGCAACGCACACAAACCAAAGTCTTTTGACATGGCACACGCAGTAACTGCAGCACCATTCTTCAGTAGCATGAACGACATCATCATTGGTGAGCATAGCCTGAAGCCTGAACAACTGATTGCTAAGATCGTCAACCAGGACACTAAAGCTCATCAAAAAGCAGGCTTTGGTGAAGATTCAATTGGTCAACTAGAGAGACTGATTCTTTCTGAAGCTGAAGATTCAGAAGTTAGACAGTCAGAAAGAATCCTTGGAACTCTAGAGTTGGAGAGAAGAATCCTTGCTAGCAATGAATCTGATGAAGACAAGAAGAATACTATTGAGTTCTTGCACCACAGAATCCTCAAAGAAACTGATTTCAAGATTGGTGACTTAAATGATTACCAAAACAAA
The DNA here is from genome assembly GCA_028817775.1 of Candidatus Melainabacteria bacterium. GTDB lineage: Bacteria > Cyanobacteriota > Vampirovibrionia > LMEP-6097 > LMEP-6097 > JABHOV01. Next base: position 5,070 of record JAPPOW010000034.1, read on the forward strand.
CTTAATTCAGCACTAGGTACTGGGGCAACCAAGTACAAAGCTGTAATTGCAGAAAATAGCCCTACTAAGCTTGCTAGCTTGCTTAAAGCTAGATACAAATATGATGATCTTTCAATTAGTAATGGTAATGTTTCAAGAACCGTAATGGGCTTCATGAGAAGAGAAACTGATCTATTAATCAAAGGTTTTGAAGGTAACTTCCCAGCTGGAATGTTTAGCTCGGGTGAAACTAATATGCTTGAGACTATCAGCGGCATGAGAGACAAGATTAGAGCTGCTCTTGAAGCAGATACTATGGAAGCAGAGGCTGATGCACTTCATGAAGTAGTAGAAACCTTTGACAAGGCTGGCTTTCCAGTCAATGAGTTATTCCCATCAGGTTCAATTGAAGATGGTACTTGGAGAGATCACTTTGTATTCTCCGATGCTCTATTCCATAGCCCAGACGCTAACCATTCTGATATAATCCAGGTATTGATTGAGATCTGGAACAAGATCCTAGGCACCATTGCTACTAAGAATTAATTATGAACACCAATATCCAAAGCACATTTGACCACAAGAACGACCTCATCAATAGACACCTCAGGTATCTATATGAAAGTTCTAGTGCCACAATACTTAAGATTCAAGCAATTGAATTTCTCTATCCATATATTGAAGAAGATCGTATTCGCGAAAAGCTAGAGTTCTTCTACCGTCGAGAAAGAGATAGCTATATCAAGAATCTGCTTAGAGAAGCACTCAATGGCAGCCTAGAGAGCTTTATTCAAACCAAGTTTGATGATGATGCAGAACCTGAGCTTGAAGAAGATTCAACAACTAGTGCTAAATCACTAAGTGCTCAGGACATCACTCTACTGCGCCTCAGCAATAATTAGACCTTAATTATTA
>JAPPOW010000034.1:5973-20376 GCA_028817775.1 Candidatus Melainabacteria bacterium
TAATTCTTATCAAAAACCTTTATTTATCAACGTTTTATTTATTGATTGGTATAAAACAATTATCGGTTTACTCACCAGAGCGGCAAGACTTTTACAAAAACTCTCAAGGGGTATGGTTGCACCAACATTGCCTCAAGCATGCAAAGTAGATACTACCAAAGATAAATCTAACCCAAGACATGGAGTTAGTGAGTATGCTGTATTAGATTTTGATTACCAAGCAGGACAAGCTGTCTCTAAACAAAAAAGCCAATTCTTTCAATTTGAAAATCTTGAATTGATTGACTTTGCCAAACTTACCAAAGATGAAACTCTAGCAGCATTGGATGACCTAGCTGAAACAGGTGGTCTACCAGATCGAACAAGAATCATTGTTCTCAATGAAAGTGAGCGCGATGATAATGAACTACAATCTAGGATTCAAGAACTAATTGATCAACACGATCTTATTGAAGCGATAGAGTTTAGATATAATGGCATAGAACGTGCAGATAGAGAACTCGCTGTTGATACAACTGAAGCAGAAGCCACCGAAGAAGAGCCCACAGCAGTGCTAGTAGAAACTGCAACCGATGATGCTATAGCAGCTTACTCTGTAACTACTGCAGCCAGCTTCCCTGTTCTAGTAAGTAGTCTTGATGACTTCAGTGCCTTTGTTACCAACACTGACGATGTGGTAACAGCAACAGATGATGACAGCAAAGCTGTAGACCCACTGGCAGATATTGTTATTCCGGATAGCATCAAAGAACATGAAGATGCCATCAAACAATTAATCCAAGATGGTGATCTTGAAGCATTTCTCAAAGCTATTGGCATAGAAGATAGAGAAGAGCTCAAAAAAGCCGATGTCACATTGCTAAGAATTCTATTAACAGTCACAACTGAGCAAACTAAAAATCAAGCAACCCAAAAGAGACTAAAGAAGCTTGCTGCAATGCTTTCTCCAGGCACCACCAAGGAGCAAAAAGCAGATATAGTAGAGGATTTAATTCGTGACTTTGTTAACACCAGAAGATTATCCAAGAACGATATGCTGCTTGCTGATGATTTAGCTGATTTCAAAGCAAACCTTGAGGAGAGAAGTTCAATTAGTTTTGTTGAATTTCTACATAGGTTTTTACTTAATGGCATTCCAGCAAAACACAAAAAATATATCAAAGGCTTAATCCAGGATTTGATCCCTAAAGCTAAAGATTTCAATGAAACCCGTGACAAATACTTAGATTTGAGAATTAAACGTGCCAAAGTTAGTGCTGAAGATCAAGCAATCAAACTCAAAGTCAAAGCAATTGACGAGCTTCAAAGAATTCTAGAACAGAGCAAAAGAGCTGGTAACAAAACTAGCAAGCTTGAAATTGACTTTAGCTTACTAAGTACTACTGACCTAAGTACCAACCCAGTATTTATCCAATTCCTATTGAACTTAGAAGATAATCAAGCTGGTATTAATATAGTCTTGCCTGCTGGTGACTTCCAAATAGAAGCTCCAAGAGGCACTGAACTTCATGCAGAGGATGTTACAAAAGCCAATCAAGCCTTACAAAACCTGAGAAAGAAAGGCTAAAATTACCAAAATCTAATCCTGTATCACGCACCCCATATTGCTAAAATAACACCCATATGGGACACGCAGCATCAGTAATCAAAGACAACAGAGCAATTTTTGAACTTAATCCGGACAACCCACTTCTTGCAGAAATGGGCATTCTGGGGAGTATGGAGCTACTCGATAGCATGGGCGATGATTTAAGTATCGTTAACGCCGCTAGGGTTTCTTATGCTGGCTCATCAGCTGATTTTGATCCAGTCAAGGACAAAAAGTTAATCAAGTATTTGGCTAAGCACAAGCACTGGACTCCATTTGAGCAGAACTCACTCAAGTTCCGGGTCATGTGCCCGATCTATATTGCGGGTCAGTGGTTGATGAAACATAGATGCTGGGTCTTCAACGAGATTTCTGCGCGTTACACTAAATTTGAGAACACTATCTACAAACCTGATGACTTCCGCAAACAAGCAGTCAAAAATAAGCAAGCAAGTGACGCCTGTGAGGGTGATATCAACCAAGAGCTGGCTACCGAGATCTATGAAACTGCTTTTGGTAGCGCGCTTGAAGCTTATAACAAATTACTTGATCTTGGAGTTTGCCGCGAGCAAGCCCGTGGGGTATTGCCAGTAGGCTCGCACACTGAGTTCATCACAACAGTTAATCTGCGTAACTATATGCACTGGTACAATTTGCGTGCACCAAGTGACGCTCAGTGGGAAATCCAGCAATACGCCAAGGCTTCAATTGAGCTAGTCAAGAATAAATTCCCAATCGCTATTGAATGTTTCGAAGAAATCAAGGCTGAAGAAGAAGCTGAGATGATGAAACTTGCTGAACTTAAGAAAGTTGCATCTAGCAATTAACCCAGGAGATCTTGACGTCGCATCTTTGATACTCCTCAAGATGACATGTTTAGGACATTAATTTTAATAAGATAGCTTTTTGAGCATGCAAACGATTCTCTGCCTGGTCAAGAATCGAAGCCTCATGCTGATCAATTACTTCAGCAGTAATCTCCTCGCCTCTATGCGCAGGCAAGCAATGCAAAACTATTGCATTATCAGCAGCATGACTCAGTAGCTCTTCATTAACCTGATAACCTGTAAAAATTTTCTTACGACGCTGAGCATCACGTTCCTGCCCCATACTTGACCAAACATCAGTGTAGACTACATTAGCGCCTTTGGCAGCCTCAAACACATCATCAACAATAGTAGTGAACTCGGACTCAAATCCATCAAATGGTTCATGTTCCTTTGGAGCTGCTACTGTAATCGGGATACCCAATTTAGTACAAGCAAGCATCAAGGAGTGCACCGTATTGTTTCCATCACCAATATATGCAACTTTGACCCCATCAAAGCCAGCAAACCTTTCTCTAATTGTCAGTAGGTCAGCCATTGTTTGACAAGGATGCTCCAAGTCAGACAAACCATTAATGATAGGAATACTAGAATACTTAGCGGTCTCAGTCAGTACATCATGCCCAAAAGTACGAATCATAATGCCATCAAGATAGCGTGACATAACCTTAGCAACATCAGAGCGTGCCTCACGCTCGCCAATTTGAATCTCATTACTATAGAGCACCAAAACTGAACCACCCATCTGGTTCATACCAACTTCAAAACTAATTCGAGTACGCAAACTTGGTTTCTCAAAAATCAAAGCCAAAGATTTACCCTTGAGCAAATCAGATTGATCTTCACCATTTTTGACGCCTGCCTTAAGCTCTGCAGCCTTGTCCAGTAGCTCGATTAGCTCCTCTTTGGAGACATCATTAATACTCAGAAAGTGCCTTACCATATCTTTGATGCTAGCATAATTTTAGCTTCTTGCCAGAGATTCTCGAGGGTCTCAATATCACACTCATTCATAATCAAACCCTTCTTTTTACAGATTTCTTGCATAGCATTAAATCTATCGACAAATTTATTATTGACCCTACGCAAAGCATCTTCTGGATCAATCCGATACCAACGTGCGATATTAACAACCGTAAATAAAATGTCACCAAGCTCCAAATCAGCGTCACGCTGCACTTGCTCATCATCGTAACCATCCTTATATGGATCCTTACCACTACTAATACGATAGTGTTCAATCACATCACGCAGTTCCTTAATTTCTGAATCGAGTTGTCCCCAAAGTTTGCGCTCCTCATCCCACTCAAAGCTCTCCTTCACTGCTTTTTTAGAAATTTTCCAAGCTCTAGCTAGTGCTGGCATCTCATGCGGAATACCTTCAAAAATACTCAAGCGAGCTTTTTTCTCCTTGGCTTTCTCAGCATCCCAAAGTTTATCCACTTCATCATTACTGCCAGCTGAATCAGTAGCAAAGACATGAGGATGACGTTTGATCATCTTCTCATCAATCTTAGCCACAACATCAGCGAAGTTAAACTTACCCTTTTCTTCAGCCATACGCGAATGCAAAACAATTTGCAAAAGCAAATCACCAAGCTCTTCTTTTAATTCAGCATAAGCAGCATCAGAATTTTCTTCATCAACTCTATCTAGCGCTTCCAAAGATTCATAAGATTCTTCAAGCATATAGCGGCGCAAAGAAGCATGACTCTGGTTGAGGTTCCAGACACAACCCTTCTCTGGATCTCTAATTTCCTTAATGGTTTCGAGGAATTTGTCAACTTCTTTCATCAAGGTCATGATAGCATCTCACATTAATGGCATATGCTTGCTACGCAAGCTGCCTATGGAGCAAGCTCCTGCATATGGGTTTCACCCTGCTGAAAGCTATGGAAACAACAGCAGCAAAGCATATGCAGGCACGAAGTGCCATTTGCAGGAACCAAAGGTTCCCTACGCACTTTCCTGTTAAGATTATATTCATGTCGTTGACTGCTGAACAAATCCTCGATCAATCTAAACAAGAAAGCCAAACAATGGTGGACAAGATACTTAGTGCTAAAACTGCAGTGGTCACAGCTCACGTCAATCCTGATGGCGATACTCTAGGTTCAATGCTGGCACTAGCTAAAGTACTAGAGCAAGCTGGAGTCAAGCGAGTCGATAGAGTGATGCATGACCCAGTGCCTGATATTTATAAATTCTTTCCGGACCAGGATAAAGTAAAGTGCTCTCAAGAAAGTACAGAAGCTTTGCTTGAAGAGTATGACTTAAGCTTTAGTTGTGACTGTGGTTCAATCAAACGCTTAGGTAGTGCTGGTGAGGTCTGGCAACGAGCCAAAACCACTTGTAATGTTGATCACCATCTTTCTAATCCGCTCTACGCTGATCTTAATTGGGTCGACCCCAACGCAACTTGCACCGGACAAGTAGTCAAAGAACTTGCTGCTGCTCTCAAACAAGCAGGCAAGAATATTGAGACCGATGCTGAACTAGCAAGTCTCTACTACATCACCTTACTGACTGATACTGGTGGCTTTATGCACAGTAATACTACTGGCAAAGTTTTTGCTTGGGCAGCAGAATTGATTGAACAAGGTGCTAATCCTAGTAAGCTCTATCATGGTTTGTTTAACCAAATGCCGTTTAGGGCAATCAAAGTTATTGGCGCAGCTCTCGACAAATTAGAATTGATTGAAGTCAAACCAGGACTCAAGCTTGCTTATACTTACACTTTGCGTAGTGAGCTTGCTGAGCTTGAAGCTAAGGATGAAGATACTGATGAGATTGTTGATCACATCATGCGCATCAAAGAAATTCAGGCTTGTCTGTATTTGCGTGAAGCTAAAGTAGACGGGCATTACAAAGGTAGCTTGCGTAGTGCAATTCCAGAATTGGATTGTTCAGTACTTGCTTCACAACTCAATGGTGGCGGGCATGCTAGAGCAGCAGGATTTAACCTAGATGCAGAGTCGTTAGATGATTTAAAAGCTACAGTTTTAGAGTTGCTAAGAAACTAGCTTATGGCACTTCGTGCCTGCGTATGGAGCTACGCTCCTGCAAATGGGCTTCGCCCTGCTGAGAGATTTAGGACCAATAGCAGCGAAGCATATGCAGGTACGAAGTACCATAAGCAGAAGCCAAAGGCTTCATAACGCTATTCACAAAACAAAAAAAATAAGGAAGCTTAACAAACGTCAAGCTCCCTCCCCCACAAGAAAATTGTTATTAATCGAAGACTATTAGTCTTCTGCAAATGCTGCCGGTATCTGCGTCAAAGATTCAATCACAACATCAGCACGCTGACCGTCGCTCATTGTATCCAAAGTCCGCCACATATACTTGACCCATTCTCTCCTCTCATCATCCAGGAACGCATCGTTCTCTTGGATAAACTCATCCGATGAATTATATTCTCGGTAATAGTAGATGGCTGCAATCGTATCAGCCATATACGAGTAGGTATAGTCATCTACCTCTACTTTGTCCACTACTGACTGGCAATCAGAAAGAAACCTTTCCAACAACAAGCCTGGATCTAAATGATCCTGGACGTCGAAATCCGCCTCGTACATATTCCCCCCTAGTTGAAAAAATGCTTAGTTCCCCCCAGCACCCTTTCGTACTAGTCTTATAGGCCTAGTAGATTTAGGGAAGGTTAAATAAGACTCGCAGATTTATTAAATAAAGTTCATCTTGCAAAACAAGGCAATGGCAGCAGTTTCAGCCTTTAGTAGCCTAGTTCCAAGGCTTTGAGCCTCAAATCCAAGTTCTTCTAATGCTTGGACTTCTTCATCTGAGAGTCCGCCTTCTGGACCTACTAATAAAGCAATAGGCTCGCCTATTGCTTTGGCTAGTCGCTTATCGCCAGTCGCTTCTTTCAGTGACAGTCTCTCGTTTGCAAAGTAATTTTTACCTGCTACAGCCTTAATTTCAGAGAAATCAATAGGCTCAGAGAGCTTAGCAAAGCGGGCACCCTCGCATTGTTCAGTAGCTTCTTGAATAATCTTGAGCTGCCTTGTTTTTTGTTTAGTTATTGCTTCTATATATTGTTTTTGGCTACGCGCAAATTTAACCGGAATAATTTTCTGCACTCCCAGTTCTACTAATTTACGCAGCATCCAATTGAAGTTCTCAGTCTTGATTATAGGTATATAGAAAGTCACAGCTTGAGCTAGTTCGCGCTGTGACTCTTGAATATCAGTGATAGCAAACTCTGCTAAGTTTTTTCTTATATTTTCAAGCTTGGTGTAATAAACTTTACCCGAGCCATCAATAAAGCTCAATTCTTCTTTGTGACCGGGTTCCAAGCGCAGCACATTAGTTACTTGGTGGAGTAGATCTTGCCCAGAAACTTTAATAGTCTTGGAGTCAATTTGATCATCTGGGCCAATAGTGAAGCGGTAATTGCGCACGGTGCTTATTATAACAACCTGAACAATAGCCATATAACAAAGCTTATGGTCGCTTCACTCCCTGCAAATGGCACTGCGTGCCTGCGTATGGGTTTCACCCTGCTGTAAAACTACAAAACAAACAGCAGCGAAGCATATGCAGGAGCTTGCTCCCTATGCAGCTTGCGTAGCAAGCATATCGCCATTCAACTGATATAATATCTCCAGTGTTAGACCTCAAACTTATCCGCAAGAATCCAGACCAAGTCAAAGCCCAGCTCAGTCGCCGGGATGCTAGTCTGGCTGAGAAAATCGACCAGATTTCAGAGATTGATAAAGAACACAGATTAGCCATACAAGAGAAACAAGAGCTTGAAACTCAGCGTAATCAACTCTCTAAATTAGTAGGTCAGAAAAAGGGCAAAGGCGAGGACGCTGAAGCTGAAATGCAAGAACTTGCTGAGATCAAGTCCAAATTACAAGCAATCGCAGATAAAGAGCCAGAACTATACGATAAACAAATCGCTATTCTAGAAACTATTCCTAATATCCCAGCTGCTGATATTCCAGAGGGGGCAGACGAAGAATCAAACCAGGAAGTACTCAAGTGGGGTGAGCCAAAGGAGTTTAGTTTCACTGCCCGTGAACATGATGAACTCGGCAAAGAACTGGGGATTTTTGATTTTGAACGCGGGGTCAAAATCGCCAAAAGTAGGTTTACTCTAGTGCGTAATCAAGGTGCCAAACTTGAGCGTGCGGTGATCAATTTCTTCTTAGACCAAGCCAGTAATCACGGTTATCAAGAGGTTTTGCCACCAATTCTCGTTAATAGCAATTGCCTCTACGGCACTGGACAATTACCTAAGTTTGCCGAGGATATTTTCAAAGTAGAAGATGAAGATCTTTATTTAATCCCAACCGCTGAAGTACCACTAACTAATATTTATCGTGAGGAGATTTTGACAGCTGATGATCTGCCACAATACATCTGCGCTTACACTCCCAACTTCAGATCAGAAGCAGGCTCGGCTTCCAAAGATACCCGTGGTATTATCAGACAACACCAATTCAATAAGATTGAATTAGTGAAACTTTGCCGCCCAGAAGATAGTACTGAAGAACACGAGAAGCTAACCAAAGATGCTGAAGCTCTATTACAAGCACTAGAATTGCCGTATCGCAAGATGCTGCTTTGCACTGGCGATATGGGCTTTGGCGCCCATAAATGCTATGACCTAGAGGTCTGGTTCCCTGGTCAAGCCAAATACAGAGAGATTTCTAGCTGCTCTAATTTCATTGATTTTCAGGCTCGTAGAGCCCAAATTCGCTTCAAGCGTGACTCCAAATCCAAGGCTGAACTGCTGCATACTATCAATGGTTCAGGGCTTGCAGTTGGCAGGACTATCGCAGCGATTCTAGAGAATTATCAGCAAGAAGATGGGTCTGTTGCTATTCCTAAGGTTTTACAGCCATATATGGATGAAACCGTTCTGAGAAGCGGTATCTTAACTCAGGCTTAACTCTAGTATTGTCTAATTAGTTAGGCAATGACACTCGAAGGCGCTAAATTTGATGGACTCGATCCACTCAAAACTACGATCAATCCAGCTATTGGAGAGAGAGTTAGTGCTGCACCTGAAGATTCAGTTCTCAATTCACAATTACAAGCAACTAGTAGGGAAGAAATAATTGCCAGCTTAGGTGATGTTCGCTCAGACTCATTACTGAGACAATTAGAAACCAGCTTTAAAGAAAGAAATAATTTGATTTTAGGTGAGCAAGATCTATTTGGCAGTGCTGAAATCTCAGACCAAATTATCCAAAGAGATACCGATGAAAGACTTGCTCCACCAAGACTTGATGCTCTTAGCGAGATTATGGCTGATTTAGAAAGTCATGAAGCAGTTGGTATCAAACCACCTGACTACGATGACAAAGATAAAAATCAATCTAAGATAGACACCATTAGCTAACCCAGATTTGTTACGAGAGCTTCAAGAGCAAGGCTTGCGAAGTCCGTAGGACGTGCCCGAAGTGGGCTCTAGCCCATGAGGGATCGCGTAACGCAGCTATTGAAGCTATTCGTGACAAATCTTACTTGTTTGCTCTGTAGAAGAATGCAATCCATGCTATTAGTCCAATAATTATATTCGGAAACCAAGCAGCGAGTGAAGCAGCCATACGCCCAGAGTCACCAAATGAATCAAAAACTGTGTGCGACATATAGAAAACAAAGACCACTAAGCCAAGCGCAATATAGCCCCAGTTAACCGCGCGGCGACGCCCAGTGATTCCCATACAAGCACCAATCAAGGCAAGTAGAATACAAGAGAAGGGATAAGCGAACTTGGAATGAAATCTAGTTTTGTAATCATTAAGTTTATCAGTCAAAATCTCTCCAGCTTCATGGAGATTAATCATCTTCCAGAGTCCATAAAAATTAAGGTCATTACTCTTGGTCATCTTTTTGAGAATTTCATTTGGATTGAGACTACTAGGAATTAAAGTGGTTTCAAAATTAGAAACCAAATGCATTGAACTAGTGTCTGGATCTTTTTTGTCCTCAGCTTGAATATAGCTGCTGCTACCATCATAGAGAATCCAACCGCCTTTGACTGGATCCCACTTAGCGCGCTTTGCAGTATGAATCAGTGACAGATTTTTCTTAGAGAAGTCCAAGATCACCACATGGCGCAGTAAATTGTCACGAAACTTACGCACATAAAAAATTCTTTGGATCACGCCCTTGGAATCTTTCTCGAAATAACTAAAACCACGCACATCTTTCATTGAGATTGGATCTTTATAGAGTGCGATGGTATAAATCTTACGAGCAAATGGTGTACTCAAGGGCACCACAAACTCTGAGAGCATAAAAGTGATCAAGACACAAAACAGTCCCGCCAAAAACACTGGTCGCATCATACGAGTGAAGCTTGCTCCAGCCGCTCTAATTGCAATCACCTCAGACTGAGATGAAAGTTTTTGGAAGGTCAAGAAAGTTGCCAACAAAATCCCAATCGGGATTGTTGTTGCCAAGATCTGTGGAATCTCCAAACCAAGCACCACAATTCCAGTACTAAAAGCAGCACCAGACTTAGCAAGCAACTTAAAAACTTCTTTGAATTTATCAATCCCCAACCAAACACCAGTAATGATCCCGGCACCACTCATAAATGGTAACCAGAGTTCAGTTAGAATATAGCGATCTAACTTAGTTAACATTGACCAGCTGTTTTTCAGCGACAAGACTTTCTTTGAGTGCGGTGATAGCAGCAAGCATTTCAAGCTCAGACTCAAGCTTACTTACATACCTTCCAACACCAACACCATGAGCGCCAGCAGCGATTGCCAGTTTGGTAGTATCAGGGTTAATACCAGAAGCCGTCAGTACAAAAGTTCTAGAGAGAGCTTTAGCAATCTCAACAGTATTAGCCAGTGTTAGTCTCACTTTTTCGATTTGTCCCAGTGCACCTGCTGATTGGGCTTCAACCAAACTTGCACCTTCCGTTTGAATCATATCAACACCAAGCTCTTCAAGTTTAACAGCAAGCTCAACCTGCTCAGCTACTGCCAAATGACCAGGCACTGTAACTGAAACTAGCGCTGACCGACTAGCAGCCATAATTTCACTTGCCCAGTTATAGACCTCATCAGCACTCGGATAGATTCCCTCTTCGTGCAAGGCTTCAAAATTTCCAAGCTCAAGCATCTCAACTCCAAGCTCTTCAGCTCTAATTAATTCGGCTGGCTTAATTGAACTAACCATAATCGCTGTATCTTGAGCAAAAGCTAGAGCTTCAGTGATGATATCCTCACGAGCAGCAATATCAACACAGCTTGCACCAATACGGTCAGCAGTTTTGACTATCTGCAAAACCTTGGCTTTATCAAAATTATTAATACCAGCAATCACTTTTAAGCATTTTCTGGCTTCCAAATCACTAAGAACTTTATTTTGTTTATTCATAGCAACTAATTGTAGCTTAAGTGAGGAGGCTCCAGTCGGGGCTTAAGATAAAGCCAAGAGCTCATTTTTGTATATCTTCATTGCTGAATTATTAGCAACTAGTATTGCTGTACATGGCAAGATCTCATCGATCACTTCTAAGCCATTTTCTTTGAGTGTAGTGCCAGTAGCAACCAAATCAACAATGGCATCAGAAAGTTCAGTGAGAGGACCAAGCTCCACTGAACCATAAAGATTAATCACTTCTACTTCTCGCCCGATCTGACGAAAATAATTAGTAGTTATATTTGGAAAGCTAGTAGCAATACGAGCGTAGTTTGGTAAGTCACGGGCAGTTTTGTACTTGCCCTGCTTAGCACAAACACAAAGTTTACAGTGACCATAATCCAAATCATTGAGCTTAACTAACTTAGCACCAGAATCTACTGCTGTATCCAAACCTACCACTCCCAGATCAGCAGCACCATGCTCAACATAGGTTGGTACATCATGACCGCGCACCTTGAGAAACTCCACTTGCTCAAAACCCAGTCCAGCACCAGCTTGCACAATCAACTTACGTTTATTCTCAAAGCTAGCCTCTAATCCCTTGGCTTTAAAAAACTCAAGCGCGCCTTCAAGCAAAGTTCCTTTGGAGACGGCGATCTTTAAAGTCTTAGTACTACTTGATTCTTGCTCAAGCACTGAGATCAACCTCGGCAAATAAAATGCAAAACCAATGGCCGGCATATCCTTAGCAAACTCTCCGAGCAATTTATCGTAACGACCACCACGAGCAATCACCTTACCTTCACCGCGGACATGCAAATTAAAATGCAGCCCCGTGTATAAATTTATATCAGGGCACTGTAGTGGATCAAAGACCACTGTTTCAGCAAGCGCCAATACTTCAGCAAGCCCGCTCAAATCAAGCCCTAGAGCTTCTTCTACAGCTTTAATATCAGAGCCCAACAAAGAAGTCAGCGGGTGGTCAGCCAAAACCAACTGCTTAAAGGCAATTAAATCACCAGCCAAAACTAATTTATACAAACGCAGACCAAAGTCTTCATATTTCTCAATCACTGCACGCCAAATAGCAGCATCAGTAATTGTGATCTTGTAATTTTTCAAGCCAAGCTTAGTAGCAGAGTCTAAAACCAGCTGCATAATTTCCTTATCGCTAGTAGCAGAACCAAAATGTTCAACACCCACTTGTCTAATTTCACGCGAGTCATCAGTTGCCTGACCTTTGTATCTAAAAATACTAGAGTCGTAATAAAGTCTCAAAGGAAACTCAAGTTCTTCAGCCCTCTCAGCCACCAAACGAGCAATCGGTTGAGTCATCTCAGTACGCAAAGCAAGCAGCTTACCGTCCTTATCTAGCAATTTAAAAATCTCATTACTAAACTTAGCGTTAGTTCTGGAGATCACCTCATAGTCAACCAGACTTGGAATTGAAATCTCTTCGTAGCTTGCAGCCTTAAAGATCTCAACCAATGTCGAGCTAATCTCTTCTTGCTTACGCAATTCAGAAGGTAGCCAGGTTTTGATTCCTTGTAGATTCATAGCTTTAAAAACCATATTGTAACCTATCTCAAAGACCAAATGTCATTGCGAGCACGCATAAGATGGTTGTGTGAAAACCTTTGAGTACTATAGTTGAAGTTAGGACCCATCTTGGACCTGCCAAGGTCCCCAATCCAGAACTAGCGCTGCGCATCTACTGGATTGCTTCGTCACTATCGTTCCTCGCAATGACCGATAGTCCTTCTAAGGAAGCATCTTGTCTAAATTGACGAAAGTATTGCCACGTAAACCCATAATCACAGGCACTTTTTTCTCTGATTGTTCAATACGATCGAGATATTCAAGCTCTGCCACACGAGGATTAGCCTGAATTGCTCTACCTTTGATCTCAACTTGTTTAGCTATAGCTTCACCCTTGATGATCTCGATTTGCTTCTCCTTGACAGCAATAGCTTTCTTAATCTGAGCTAGCTGTGCTTTCTGGAGAGCAATCTGTTTACGTTCAATGGCATCAATATATTCCTTTGAGAAATCAATTTTACGCAAAAATACATCCTTGAGTTCAAATCCAGACTGCTTGAATGATACAGATAGACTTTCAGAAAGCTCTGCTGTAACCTTACGCCGAGTTTCATCAGTGTAAAGTGCATCAGCAACGTGCTTGGCAATTATCTCCTGCATAATCTTGCCAATCTTAGACTTAAGTACCGGTTCATAGTCAGTACGAAGGGTCTGGTAAACCTGTGGTGCTTGATCTTTGATCATTTGTGTCACAATTGAAGCTTCAATTCCAACAATCTGACCATCTTGAGTCTTGGCAACAATTGGCTCACCAAGCCTAGTTTCATCATCAACATTGTTTGAAAAGGAATAAGTGATGATCCTAGTATCAAATACCACCAAGGTCTGCATAAATGGAATCAAGAAGTGCAAACCTTCACCCAATGCATTTTCCTGAACACCACCTTTGAGGTTAAAGATTACCCCAGTACGTCCTTCTGGAATCACTTTGACTGACTGAGAGAGTACAGCCAAAACTAAAAACACTACAATAATTGAAACTTGGTTCTTCATCTTAAATCCTTTCTTTTATAGTTGATCATCAATAATCAAATTGGTCCGCCCACCTAAGATCTGTGCCTTGCGAAACTTGATATAGTCTGGGTTACGACCGAGTGCATTGACCTTCAAACGGATTGCTTCAGCTTCACCTTGTGCTTTGGTAATTGCAGCATCACGCTTGTTCCGCTCCTCAACAATAATATTGTCTTTGGTATCAAGCTCAATACGTGCTCTTTGCTTGTCTTCAATTGCACTTTGGTAAGCATCAGAGAAAGTTACTTCATCAAGCAAAAATTCTGTGACCACAATTTTGTAGTTCTTAAGCTTAGCAGCCAATGCCGCAGAAACCTTCTCAGCGATTGCCCTACGGTCCTCACTATAAATGGCAGAAACCGTATAACCGGAGATCACCTCACGCACCAAACTGCGCACAATTGGAGTGATAATTTTGTCGACGTAAGAAGTAAAATTATCGTTACCCAAATGTTGGTGTAACCACCAAAGCTCTTTGAAATCTGGTCTGGCACGCACTGTGACATCAGCAGTAATATTCTGTCCATCGGCAGTCAGGGTATGAATTGAATTACCCATGATACGAGCACCACGACGAGAGCGTGCTGATTTATCAGAGAAGATATAACTAATTTCACGTACATTATAGGTAGTCGCTTGCTGTACTAATGGGATAATCAACTGCACTCCTTCTTCAAGCACTCGCTGTTCCATGCCAGTGACCCGGTTAAAAATTACCGCCCTTTGACCAGCACCAACCAAAATCACAAAGTTGGGCACTATAAAAATCAGTGCAATAACGAGGAGTATGGTCCATTTGTTCTTACCGAGAAATTTATCAGGGTCAAAACCACCAGAATTATTAAAATTACGAGCGTTGAAAAAATCAGGGATATCAGGTCTGTCCATGGAGATCATGGTAACACGTGGGGTAGGGTGTGTAAGCGCCTGGAGGCCCTGTTAAATGTAAGTCTGGCCAAATTCCTATACTGATTTTAGTTTTTTAGTATGGAGAATTTAAATATTGACTGGGAAGAGAAG
>JAPPOW010000008.1 GCA_028817775.1 Candidatus Melainabacteria bacterium
ATATTATCCTGAAAAGTGGTAAGGGGCAAGGCATGGGTGGCTATTTATAATTTATTAATCTTGTCAAGACTGGACATGGGCATCCTTCTTTGCTACTATCAATAGAACCGACAAACGAGAGATTCATTTTCTCATCATCTTTCCAAGTTTCTGTATCAAACTTGGTCTCTAGCAAGGGCTCGAAGTCTAGTGTAAAAACCGCCCAGAATTTAACCCGTTGATACGCTACAAATCACTGCGCTGGCAGCAGTCGGCGCTATGGTTTGTTCTTTAACGGAAATAATCAATGCGGATTATTAAGGAGGTCGCAACATGATAGGAGCAGGAGCATTAGCAGCATTTGTAGGACTAGGTGGTACCTTAGCAGCACTCAGCAGAGCAGCTCAGCAAATCGGCCCGATGCATGACGACAACAGATCAGCCCTTCAGAGATTCTCTTCTTCGAATCAAGAGCACCGAGCTCAGGCTGAGAGCCTTTCCCGAGCACCAAGTGAGCCGCAAACTTAGGCCGCTACTAATTTATTCTCAAAAGCTTTAACCGGTTTTGCTTCAGCTTCCTGAACTTGAGCCAGTATTTTTTGTGCATCATAACCAAGCTCGCCTAACTTAGCAGCAAATTTCTCCTGCTCTTGGCGCTCCTCTATCCTGGCTTCATGCTCAGCAATACTTGCAGCGACCTTGTCGCGCTTAGCTTGCGAGCTCTCTTGCCCCTGCTCCCAAAGCTTGAAAAGTTCAGCCGGCAGTGTGACACACTTCTTCACAAATAAGCCAAGAGTCTTGATCATACTACCCTCAAGATCAACCTTGGCTTCGTGTTCGTGTTTCTGAATATCAACATCGTACATGTAAGGAATCTTAGGATTAAAGATTCCACTCTCAAAGACAAATGGTACTGGCAATCTCCAGTAAAGCTTCTTAGCTAATAATTTCAGAATTGGCTTAGTAACTTCTTCCATGCCTTTGGTAAACGGCTTAAGCAGTCTATGACTGAGATAGCTCCACTCATCAGTCATCCGGCTCTCCTTAGCAATCCGCATTAAACCAGATTTAAGGAAACTTGCTGGGATCTCAGCTACCAATCTTAAAATCATCGACAAGCTAGCACCATTGAAGAACGGTACCCGGTAAGAAAGAATTGCAGCGGCTGCATCACAGAAATACTGCACCATCGGTACAAAAGTTTTGTCTTGTACTGCCGTCTCCAAGCAAGCATCAAAGTTCTTACCCTCAGTGTGAATCCCTGTAGAACTCGCTATCAGAGTAGTGTTGAGACGACAGAAGGTGGTAAACAAGATTGCAGCAAGTCCACGCCAAGGACCTTTGACTGCATCAAATCCAAATGCTTGAGCATTTTTTGGTAGTAAGAAAAGTGAACCCAAAAAGGTTCCACCGGTAATTCCACTAAGCCACTTGTAATTGACTTTTGGTGCTGACAGCATCGGCTTGCCATCTTCTTTGAGTATCACCTTACCTTCTGAGTCCATGATTGGTGTACCAGAAGTCACTCCTAGACAGAAAGAGAAGACCCTATCCATATACTTCTTGACTTTGTCATGGAAGAAGGTACTGAGTTTATCAGTCCACTGAACAAAGGGTTGCTTCAAAACTTCAGGACGTACTATATGCTCTTCTTCATAACTCAAATTATGCTTGGCTGATTTTTTATCCGGATTGAATTTAGTGGTTGCTGTTCTTGCAAGCAAGACCGATGGTATCGGTAAAAATTGACTTGATATCTCAGGCATTATATATGGAATTTTGAATCCTAAAACTTTGGTCTTACCATTAAACAACCTAACCATTAGTGTGTTTGCAATATCACACAAAAATCTCGATGGTAAATCGAACATACAAGTCTTGTAAACAATCTCATCCATTGTTTGGCGAGAATCTTTGAGTAGGTTACTCAAAATTGTTGCCAAAAAAGAGCCAGAAAGAATTTTAGGAATTGTTTTGAGAACATCGTAACCAAGACCGACTAAAAAAAAGCGCTCATCTAATGGTTGAGCGCTCTTAGCTTTAGATTTAGAAATAGAATCATCTTGCTTGGCAATGGCCGCATCAGAGCTCAGCGGCGCTGAGCTCTCCGGACTTTTCGGACTCAGTATTTTATTGATCACTTAACCATTTGTCAATACGCTTGACATGTTTAATTGTAGAATAATCAAGGCTTTTTTGCCCAAAATTAGAAGTGTTGAAAGATTTTTTTAGGCTCTAATTCTTGCCCATCGAGCCTCACTGAGCCCTCACCAGGGACAACTTTGCCAATTTGCACAAAATTAGGTGGTAACACCTGACTACAAACTACTAATTCATAGTCCTCACCAGCATAAAGTCCATGCTCCAAACTAGCCCCTGGAGCAAGTGGGATGGAAGAACTTTCAACTTCAATACTCACTCCACTTTGTTTAGCAAGTTCAAACAAAGCTTGCGCTAGCCCGTCACTGGCATCCATCAAAGCTGCTTCTGGACTTAATTGCCGAGCTTGCTCCAAACCTGGCTCAGGTCTAAGGTGCTTAGCCGGAGGCTCTTGCTTGCTGTCCTCAAGAAATTTTCCAGTCGCTCCAAACTCACCGCTTACTCCAACTAAATAGCCCGGCTGAGCACTGCTGCGTAACAATGGCTGACTTGCTTTACCGATAATTGCAATTGAGATCGAAGTGCCGCCACGCGAAGCTGTGATATCACCACCAATAACTTTAGGCTGACCAAACCTGCTCGCACACTGGTTTAGACCAGTATAGAATTTTTCAACCCAAGCTTGTTTATCATCAATTGAATCACTCAAATTCAAACCAACCAATACCCAAAGTGGCTCACCAGCCATCGCAGCAATGTCAGAAATATTGACTGCAAGTGACTTCCAACCAATATCTTCAACTGAAAAATAATCACTAGAATAATGGACGTCTTCGACAAAACTATCGAGAGCAAATAAATATTTTTCTGAACCAATATCGATGACAGCACAATCGTCGCCAATCAAATCTGGGTCCTGGGCTTGTGATTTAATGATTTGGATTAGTTGGGATTCAAGCACTGGGGATAATTATAGTAAGTTAGGGCGTATGGTTGCTAGCACAACCTGCATATGGCACTTCGTGCCTGCAAATACTTCGCTGCAGAAAGCAGGCCTAGCCATAAGCAGGAGCTTTAGCTCCATATGCAGGGAGTAGAGCGACCATATGCCCTAACAAAAAAATACTCAAATCCAACTTAAGATACAATAGTAGCTATGCGTGCCATCTACCCAGGTAGCTTTGATCCACTAACTCTAGGTCACCTAGATATCATTGAACGTGCTGCCAAAATTTTTGATGAAGTCTTGATTCTGATCTCCGAGAACACTGAGAAATCAGCTCGAATCTCGCTTGACCAAAGAATTAGACTTATAGAAGAAGCTTGCAAATCAATGTCCAATATCAAAACCAGCTCAAATTCTGGACTGACAGTCGCTTACGCTAAAGAGCATGGCTACGATTGTTTAATTCGTGGCATGCGGGCAGCCTCTGATTTTGAAGGAGAACTTGAACTCTCACAAATCAATCACGCACTCTCAGACGGGCTTGAGACCGTGTTTCTGATGACTGACCCCAAACACTCATTTATCCGCGCCAGTAGAGTCTGGGAATTACTCAAGTATGACGGGGACATTTCATTAATGGTGCCTGAGAATGTTGCACTTTACATAAACACAAACTACAGATAAACTTTAGTTGTGGACATCTATTCAAAAATCGATGAATTAGGCGAGTACATTGAACAAGCAAAAATTGTTCCCGTACTCAATCAAAAACTTCTTGACATTGACTACTTGATGAGGTCACTGGAAGAACTTTACGCTATGATCCCGGCTGAAGTTAAAGAAGCCAAAGAACTTTTGACCCAGATTGAAAAGCGCGAAACTGAAAGCAAAGCAGCAGCAGAGGAATTAATGAACAAAACTAAAGCAGAATGTTCACGTCTGATGGAACTTGCCAAAACCGAGTCACAGAAACTGATTGATCAACACGAAGTACGCCAGCAAGCAGAAGAACAAGCTAGGCAAATTCAAGTTCAAACAGTAGAAGAAATTGAAAAAATGCGCGCCGAAGCTTTGATGGAAATCGAACAAATCCGTCGTGAATCAATTGAACGCGCTCGTGAGCTTGAAGGCGCCGCCCAGCAGCATGCCCGTGAGATGAGAATTGAAACTGAA
The DNA here is from genome assembly GCA_028817775.1 of Candidatus Melainabacteria bacterium. Taxonomy (GTDB): domain Bacteria; phylum Cyanobacteriota; class Vampirovibrionia; order LMEP-6097; family LMEP-6097; genus JABHOV01. The sequence continues at coordinate 4,199 of JAPPOW010000008.1, forward strand.
CAATATGCTGATGAAGTACTCACTCAAATTGAGGGCACAATTACTGAAATGCAAACTATCAGCAAGAATTGTCGCCAACACTTCAACACTCACCGTGAGAAGGAGATTATGACTCCTCGCTCAGCCATGAATAATTAAACTGAAAGTTTTAAATTTCGTCTACCCTTAGAAGCTTGTGCCAGCAGGCTTGCAAGCTCTCTTCTGGGTTCAGCTTTGCGCTTCTCTTCATCTTTGCCATGACGAACATATTTCTCAAAACTACCAGGTTTAATTGAATTCCTGACCAAAGTTGCCAGCTTCTGCCCCACAGAACCCACACCACTTAGTTTATTAGTAAACATTTCTATCTCTGAAGCATCAAACTCACGAAAACTTGCTCTATATTCTGCTTTGACTGGTAGATGACCAATATGACAATCTCTTTGCTCGCCGCTATCTGTGCTCACCACCACAGAAATATTGCCGCTTGTATAGTAACCCAATAAAATTCTCGGAATTTGCTCTGGCCAAATAGCAGATAATGT
>JAPPOW010000016.1 GCA_028817775.1 Candidatus Melainabacteria bacterium
AGATTAAGGAGTATAAATGTCTACAAGTTTTATTAGTAATTTTATCGCAACTAGTTTAGGCTACCAAGATCAGTCTATAGCAGCAGAAGTGCAAATTAGTGCAGCGGAGAAATCCCAATTTGATACTGCTCTAAATGATCAACTTGATTTAGGCAAAGCTGATCTCAAAGACTTCTATAAAGAACTTGATTACCAAACATTGAATGGTGCCAATTTACATTTTGGTGCTTCTTTAGAAGAATTAGTTACTAAGGATCAATATGATGCTCTTTACAATGGTGCAGCTGGTAATCATTTAGCTTACGCACAAAAAAGAACAGCAGTACTCGCTGATTTGATTAAAGTGATGACTGCTGCTCAGCAGAATCCAAAATTATTAGACCACTTTTTAGATGGAGCCCAGTCAGCAGCAGCTGCAGCAGAGCTTGGCATTGAAGGTTCGGTGCATTTACAAGAACTCAAGGGAGCAGTAAGAGAAGCAATCAAAGGTGATCCTGAATCTGAGAGCATCTATGCTTCGCATGATAAAGCATATATCTATGATAAAACGATTTATGCAGCAACTTTAGCTGAATTGCAGAAGCGTCATAATCATCTTTCACAGATTAATGGTGGTCCAAGTAGTAATTTTAAAAAGCATGGCATCGCTGGTGGTGCAGCAGATTTTGGTCTTACAGGACTTGCTCATAGTGCTGGTTTAGGCTACGCGCACTTTAGAAAAGTAGATGTGATTGGTAAAGATGGCAAGCTTGTCCATGACCTTGTTCAAAACCCTAAGACTCTTAAGTTTGAGAAGGTCCCTAGAAAACAATTTGCAATCACTAGATTCGTTAAAACTGTAGTCAATCCTAAAAACTGGCTCAGTGGTTTGGCTAGATTAGTTAAACCAATTGGAACTCTATTAACTAAGATTCCAGGTCCACCACCACTTAAGATTGCTGGAGCAGTTGCTCTTGGTTTAGTTGGACTCTCTAAGATTTATTGTGATGTTCAAGATGGCGCTGGTTGGACTGAAAAGATCGCTGAGACTTGGAATAGCTTTAATTTGAAGAGTGCAGGTAAAGTTGCTCTAGGTTTCTTTATACCAGATGTAGGTAAATTCTTTGGTCACTCTATATTTGAGAATAACGACCAGCAGTTTTTGAAGGAAGGAGTGGTTGCTAGCTTATGATAGGACAAGGTATAGCTAAAGCAGGACAGCTACTTTGGGCAGGTTTAGGTTGCTCATTTACCAAGACTCTTGGTGCAGTGCTTCACAATCCAGAAGCCGTTGCTGGAGCGGTTTCTAAGGTGCCTTTTGGTAAGTGGGGAGCACTCTGTGCTTCTGGTATGATTCGAATTCCACTTGCAATTGATACAGTGGCATGTTTTCTGCAAGATACTCGCAGGCAACGTGAAATTTTTGCTGGAGAAGGTAAGCAATTTGTTTCTCGTCAAGCAGCAGCAGATGCTACTTGGTGGTCAAGTATTGGACTTGGTGCTCTTGGTTTATCAGCATTTAAGATTCCAAATTTATTAGAGAAGAGCTGGGTGGGTAAATCCAAAGTACCACTCAAAGGTCTTGGAGTGGTGACTACTCTAGGAGCGATTTATTCTTTAGCACGAAGGTATATAGTCAAGAAAGCTTCAATTGATGCAGCTTTTGATCCATCAGCAGGTCCTGGTGCGCTTTCCATCAATGGTCCAATGTTGATGGTTGATGACCCAAGTTCGGCTTACAACGGTTTTAGTCTGTTCTTACAACAGTCAGCACAAAGGCGTGCCATGGAGGATGCAGCCTATGGTGCAGCTGGTTCAGGCTTCCGTAGTTGGGCTGATCCTTATCTACAGAAGTTTGGTAATTGGTTATATGGACCAGGTGTGGGTCCAGCAGGAACAGCAGGAGTAGCAGGAGCTTATGCATAAAGACGATGGCTAATGAAACAACATTGATCAAAGGACCAGCACCAGCTGAAGCCAAAGAGGTTTCAGCTCGAGTTGTTGATGGCAAAGAAAAAAATGATCTCATTGAATCTAGAGATCTAGAATTAAGTGCTGTCGGCAAGGGGTTAAATACTGCTTCTGGTGCACTTTCTAATTCTGTTGATGTTGGTAGTAGAGTGGTTGGCAAAGCACTTGCAAGTGCTACTGGCTCACTTAAAAAAACAGAAAGTAAAACTATCAAAGATGTTCTCAAAGCCTTACTAGGAGCAGGTTTGGGTTTAAGCTTCTTTAAAGAAATGCTGGGTATCCCTAAGGCATTATCAGATCCTGAGACGCAGGAGAAACAGAGTCCGCTTTTGATCAAAGGTACCAAGTGGGTAGTGGGAGGTTCACTTGCTCTTGGTTTACTCAAAGGCGTTATGACTGGCACTGGACTCTCGATGCCATTACTCATGTTTGGTTTGTTAACCTTTGCAGGCACTCATGCACTTTCTTCTAGTTATGAAAATCCAAATAGTATTTTTGGCAAAGTGACCTCTGGTTTAGGTCTGAGAGACAAATTGATTGAAGCGCTAGATACCCTGAAATTTAGTAAGTTTTTGAGCTAATTTAGGTCAAAAACAGCTATGTATTTACGTTATATTTAAGAAGGGGTTAAGAAGTTTTCTTGAAGATTAAAAGGAAAAGATGGTTACAGGTTTAATAGCTCAGTATGCTCCTAGATTAATGCCTTTGGTTGCAAGGGTAGCAGATTTTGCAAGTAAAACAAACACCACTGGTTTAGTTGGTGCCATCAATTTTATTTCTACTGCTTCAATTGGTGTCAATATGATTACTAGTTTTGCTCAAGGGCAAGCTGTTGGTGGCGTAACTAATTTTCTTGAGGGCGTTGCTGATGTAACTGAAGAGAGATACTACGATAATGGTGGTGATCAATCTGGTACTCTAACAAGATCAGCAGGTGGTATTGTTAATGACTTGATCAATGTTGCATATACTTCATTGAGAGCTTCTGGTAAATTGTTTAAGTTGATTCCTGGTGTTGCTCCTTTTGCAACAGCCATTGATGGAGCAATGTTAGCTTGGAATGGTGCATCTTTATTGGATGAAGGTTTCCGTGGTGATGGTGATGGACTTCACGATACAGTGGGTCTTGCTACCAAATCATTTTCATTTTTGGCAAGTGCAGGTTTGTTGCTTGGTAAGATGAGGCCGTCTACGATAAGTAGGCTTTTGAATGGTCCTAGGAAGCATGGTTTTAGTAGATCTGCTGAAATGATGAGCCGTAGTCCTGAAAAGACTCAGAGAATAATCGATTCTATTCGTAAAGATGCTGCGATCAAAAGGAGTCTAGCGGCTAAAGCTAAATACAAGGCTGCAAACAGAACAGAGAGGATTATTAGACGAATAAGAAACAGTACCCCTCCAGTAAATACTCCTCCTGCAGCAATAGAGACGCTTCAAGCGAAGACTAGTATGCTTACAAGATTCCGCTCATGGTTTGCTAGGTCCCCAGTGTCAGGAACACAAGAACTAGTTAGTGTTAGTTAACTATTCCACTTTAATACCGTTTCTTTTTTTTCAAAAAATATAGCTTCAGGTAAAGCTTTGATACAACCGTAACTTATATCAGTACCTGGAGCATAGGCTTGAGTGATCTTAGAACTAGTATTGAAAATCATTTCAGTAACTTGTTGTGAGTGACAGCAGCTGACTAGTAACTTGCAATCTTGCTCCAAAAATTGATCTAGTTCTTGGATGAAGTTTTGGTCCTGGCAAGTGATTTGGTTTTGTTGGTTGATTACTAGCATTTGATTTTGATTTTCTTCATGACCATGATAGGAGATTATGACCGCAGTGATTTTATGAGGGATATTCTTGAGCACTTCAATGATTTCTTTTTGACTATTTGCTTCAGTAATTAATAATTCATAGTTTTCAGTTAGTGACAGGGCTTCATGCCAAGCGCTGAATAGTAGATGGTCACCATGATCAAAATTGGTGGTCAAATACAAAGCTAATGGCTTTTCTGCTTTGGCTCCTTGGACTAGCTCTTGCATTCTTTGGTAATGCTTGAGTGGTAGCTTGTTGAGCTCAGCTATTTTGAGTTTGGACTTAAGTTCTTGTAAATCTGCTTGCTCAGAATTATAGTGGTCTAGTATCAAACGTGGTGAGACTTTCTTGCTAAGTTTAGCTTTGTAGTAGTCAGCGGGTACTCTAGAAATTAGTGACAGCCGAGCATAGCGGTCAAGACTAGCTGGGTCTAAATCATCTTCTAAAGCTAGCTTTTTATAGGCTTGGTTTGCTTGTTTTATTTCATCAGGCTTCATGCCAGATTTAAATGCATGCTCAATTGAATCTACTAGTAGCTCAGGTAATTCTTGACTCAAAGCAATTGCTTCTTGGCTCAGGGCACCAGCCTCAGCTAATACAATGCCTCTTGCTGAAAGAGTTTGGGGGTATTTGGCTATTGCTTGGTGGCTGATATTTGCTCTCAGTAAAAATAGTAGATTGAAGTCATTGAATCTATCTTGGTAGCGCTCGGCGTATTCATTAGCTTGCTCTATATCTATCTTATAGACAACCAGTTCATATATATACTTGGCTCCATATATAGGATCGATTTGAGCAGCATAGTCTTCAAGCAGGTTTGGGTCATAGCCCCTAAGCTGAGTAAGCTTCTCGCCAAATCTATTTTGTACTAGCTCACTCATAGTCTTGATTATAACGCTTGCTGTCAAACTAAGCTCATTGCTTACTTTGTATAGCTA
>JAPPOW010000158.1 GCA_028817775.1 Candidatus Melainabacteria bacterium
CATGGGTTTGATTTGTGGGTCAGCACTAAGAAAGATTTGGTAGAAACGTTCAAATGGATCACCAGCGATACAAGCTCGTGCCAAGCTCTGTTCTACCATTACAATATCTTCACTTAGTATGGTTTCCATCATGGGCTAGGTAGCTCCGAAACCTCTGACCAGTATTCTAGTACGGTGCGCATTTTCTGAGTATAACCTTCATAACCAGCTTCCTTAACAAGATAGGATTTGGCACCATTCTCATAGCAATAGTTAATATCATCTTGCAAGCTGGAGGTGGTGTGCACCACTACTAAGGTTTGTGCTAGATCTTTGTGGTTTTGCATTTTGCGTAGTGCTTCTTTACCGCTAAGCACTGGCATATTGAGATCAAGAAAGATCACACTTGGAGTGATAGTTGTTTCATTTTCAAACTTGGCTTTGCTTTGTAAGTAATCTAATAGCTCCTTGCCATCGTGCACTCTAACTATATTCTCTTCGTGTAAACCAAGATCTGAGAGGATTTCCTCAAGAATGAAAAAATCATCATCATCGTCCTCTGCAATTAAGATCTTGATATCTCTAAATTTATCTGTCATGTTGTTACTAGCTCCTTTGCTGGTAATCTAATGATGAAAGTACTGCCTTGTCCTTCTTCACTAGTGGCTGCGATTGATCCCCCACCCCTCTCAATGATTTTCTTGCAGATAGCAAGCCCCATGCCAGTACCTTGGTACTGACTATTCTTGCCATGTAGTCTGTAGAATTGATTAAAAATTTTCTTGGCATATTCGTTACTGAAGCCGATGCCATTGTCACTGAAGCTGATGACATGCTGGTCCTTATCACGTTTGTATTCTATTTTTACTTGGGGGGATTCAGCTTCTTTGGAATATTTAATGGCGTTAGATATGAGGTTCTGAAAAACTTGCTGGATTTGAGTATGATTGGCTTCGATATTTGGTAAGTCGTCGTAACTGATTTGAGCTTGTTTTTCCTGGATCACGTCATCGAGTGAGTCAATGATTTCTTTGACTAATTGATTTAGATCGATGACTTCTTCTTCAGCTTGTCTGCTTGCTCTTGAGTACTGCAATAGATCATTGAGAAGTATTTTCATTCTTGAAGCAGCTCCTTGCATGCGACCGAGGTAATCTTGTGCCTTGTCGTCAAGTTGTTCTGTGCATTTGCTAGTGAGTCTATCACCAAATGTAATGATTTTGCGTAGTGGTTCTTGCAGGTCATGTGAAGCAACATAGGCAAAGTTCTCAAGCTCTTTGTTACTAGCTTCAAAGCTATCCATATAGAACTCTAATCTGTTTTGTAGTTGTTTTCTTTCAATAGCTAGATTGATACTTTTCTTGAGGTTGGTTAAGCAGAGGCAGTCAGAGCCTAAGTGATCTTGAGCACCTTGTTTAACTAGTTGTAGGGCAAATTCCTCGTCCTCATCTCCACTGATGACAATCACCGGTATATCCTTGGCTTCAAATTCAATACTAATCAACGCTGCTATCCTGCTTACTTGGCTTTGACTTAGGTCAAGTAAAATAATGTCAAACTCTTGTTCTTTGAGTTTCCGGCTCAGTTCAATGAAAGAATAAACTTTGGTGCAGTGATAGTTCTCAAGCTGCTCCAAGAGATCTTCCGTTAGCGTCTCATCTGGATAGTAAGTATCGTATGTAAGTAGGATGTTTATGTCTTTAGTCATGATTTGCTTTTATGTGGCTATCTAGATTGAGGAAAAACCTGAAACTCTCTTTGCCCATAAAAACTTTTTTGTCGGCTTGAAGCTCTATATGAGTGACATTGTAGATAGTTTCACGCATCAAGGCTGCATCAAGTTCTGACTTGATTAAATATTCTTCCGCTCCATGTTTTATTGCATTGACTGCTACATGCTCATCACCTTGACCGGTAAGAAAAACAATTGGGGTATTGAGCTTTTCTTTCTTGGCTCTTTTGAGTAATTCAAGCCCCGTCTCGCTGCCTAACAAGTAGTCAACAAAGCAAATATCAAACTCTTCTTGTTCAAGTTTATTGATAGCTTCGTCATAAGTGTGAGCTTCTTTTATTTGTAACTTGCTCTTGTCTTGGAAGACTTCTTCAAGTACTTCTTCGATGATTAGTAAATCGTCATCGTCATCGTCCACCAGTAATACCCGAAACTCACTTACGCTAGTTTTTTTATTGCCGATGATGTCCTGTAGCTTCTGGGTCAACAGATCTTTGTTTGCGGGTCTAGAGCTAAAAAACAGATTTTTGCTTGCGATTTCTTGGTTCATTTTTTCTCCCCTCTTGGATTTTGATGGAGCGTGTCTATGGTTTTATATCGGCCATTTGACCTAGGAGCTTTAGTAGATTTGTCACAAAAACTCCAATAGCTGCGTTATGCTCGCCCTCATTGGCGTCAGCCAACTTCGGGACGTCCTTGCGGACTCTTGCAAGCCTTGCTCTTGAAGCTTTTGTAACAAATCTAATGATTAATATTGCTACTATGGATCTGCTATTATTGCTCTGATGCTTGGAATCTATATTACAGCTGGTTACCCCGATGAGCGCAGAACTATTGAACTTCTTCAATTTTTGGATAAATCTCAAGTTGATTTGATTGAATTAGGGGTACCCTTCTCTGACCCATTGGCTGATGGTCCCGTAATTCAAGCTGCTGCTTTCCAGGCTTTGCAGCAGGGTACTAATTTGGATAGGATTTTTGAGATTTATAAGCAGGCGGATATTAAAACCAAGACTATTTTGTTTTCTTACTATAATCCTCTCTATGCCTATGGCTGGGATAAAATAATTAAACAGTGTTTAATTAATGGAATTTCAGGAATTTTGATTCCAGATTTGCCAGTGGATGAAGCTGAAGAGCTTTGCAAGAAGTTTAATGATGCTGGTTTGGATTTGGTTTTGCTTGCAGCAATTACTAGTACTGAAGAAAGACTCAAGCGTATCTATGAGCTTTCTCAGCCTTTTGTTTATTTGGTTAGTAGAGTGGGGATTACTGGTTCGGATGATGACATTGCGTCATTGCGAGGAGGAACGGCGAAGCAATCCACTAATCAACTTGATGAGGTAATGAAGAAGTTGAAGTCATTTGGTGATAAACCTATTGCACTTGGTTTTGGTATTGATTCTCCAGAGAAAGTGGAAGCCGCTTACAAGCAAGGTGCTGATATGGCAATCATTGGTAGCAAAACAGTTAAGTTATCTGAGGACTTGACTGAGTTTGAGAACTTTATTGATAGTTTGAAAACAAAAGTTTAAGACTTGCTCGTCATTGCGAGCCTAAGCGAAGCAATCCAGCTGAATAATCAAGACTTAACCGTGGAATGATATAATCAATACACCTGTATTCAGGATAGAAGACTGAAAACCTAGTTCTGGCATGTGCCCATTTCATGGGCTGGTTGTGCTTTGCTGCTTCTTTTAGTCTTTGCTTTTGAGAAACAGGGCGGAGCCCATTGGCAGGGAGTGAAACGACCACAACCAGGTACGAAGTACCACAGCCGTAAATTTATTTGAAGAATAAATTTACTTACTTATGGGGGCGTATAGCTTTGACAGGGGTCAGAGAAAGTAAATCGCGAGTCCAGGTAGCCTAGGTCCTGGTAAAACCAAGGTAAACAATAAGTGCAGAAAACACTGAGTTCACTGCAGTTGAGGTTGCTACTACTAGCAAGCTCATGGCTGCATAGTCCCGACAAACTGCGGACAAACTACTTGTTAATTAGGGGCTAACCCACTAGCTAGCAAGTCACAAACACGGTTAGTGCGAGAAACAAACTTTGATAGGTTTAGTTTGTGGATCTAAGAACATAAGCCTAGAACCCGTTGAGTGTCTATTCTCATGTGAACGGTAACATCACAGATCAATAGACTACACTCGTAGTGCTTTATTTTTGAAAGCCTTTGGACGCGGGGGGCAGTTCCCCGCCGCCTCCACCATTCTACCGCCCGGGTAAACTCGAAGACAAACAAAGCGCCACCGAGGACGGTTATAGCCAGCGGAGCTGGCTCACTGTGTGCGGGTACCAGGGAAACGGTGCTTTTAGAGTAGCGCCGTCCGGGATCAGATAGGTAAAATTGAACACCGTTTCTCACAACCGTCGTTGAGTTCCCCGCCGTCTTCTAGTTGGTGCCATAGCTAGCTAACTTTCGTTGTCAGATACCAGCATACGACTCTAAATACTTTATATTTACATATTGTGATATAGTGATCTCAAATGGGCAACAAAGACAAAAAACAAGTTGTCATTGTAGCTGGAGCTAATGGTTCTGGTAAAACAACGTTTGCTCGTAAGTTTCTTGATGTAACTAAGTATGAGTTTCTTAATGCTGATGAAATTGCTAAGGCGATGAGTCCAGAGGACCCAACTAAGTCGAGAATTGCTGCTGGCAAACAAGTTATCAACTCTATAGGTCAATTTATTCAAGAAGGCAAAAATTTTGTTATTGAATCGACTCTCTCAGGTTCTTTTCTAGAAAAACATATTCAAAAGCTTAAAGACAACGGCTATGAAATTAACCTGACCTATGTTTTTCTTGGATCCCAAGACCTTTGTATTGAAAGAATTAAATCGAGGGTAAGGCAAGGTGGACATGATGTGCCCGATGAAGATGTTGTCAGAAGATTTAACCGAGGCTTAGTAAAGTT
>JAPPOW010000118.1 GCA_028817775.1 Candidatus Melainabacteria bacterium
ATTTTTTTAAATTAAAAACCTTTTGTGTAACCTTGCGGCGCGTTTGGGCGACTTCTTTATCAAAAAAATAAAATTTTTGGGGCCTTCAGGTCGCCAAAGCGCTCCTCAGGATGACGGCAATTAACAACTAATTTTAATGATTATGCGGGACCTTTCTGATAAGATTTTGACCAGTGCCTTGCTGGCGCATATAGTTTTTATTGTTGAAAAGGAAAATAAATAATGGCAAGAGAAAAATTTGAAAGAAAAAAACCAAACGTAAATGTAGGTACTATTGGTCACGTTGACCACGGTAAAACTACGCTTACGGCGGCTATCTGTATGACGCTTGCAGCAGGCGGTAGTGCGGAAGCTAAAAAATACGAAGATATCGACGCAGCTCCAGAGGAGAAGGCGCGTGGTATCACGATTAACACTGCACACGTTGAGTATGAATCTGAAACTAGACACTACGCCCACGTTGACTGTCCAGGTCACGCGGACTATGTGAAGAACATGATTACTGGTGCAGCTCAGATGGATGGAGCGATCTTGGTAGTATCAGCTGCTGATGGTCCTATGCCTCAGACCCGTGAGCACATCCTACTTGCTCGTCAGGTTGGTGTTCCACATATCGTTGTCTTCTTAAACAAGTGCGATATGGTTGACGATGAAGAGTTACTTGAGCTTGTTGAAATGGAAACTCGTGAATTACTTTCTAAGTATGAGTTTGATGGCGACAACATTACTTTCATCAAAGGTTCAGCGCTTAAAGCTGTTGAGCAAATGACTTCTGATCCATCTACAGCGAGAGGAAGCAATGAGTGGACTGATAAGATCTATGAACTTATCGATGCAGTTGACTCTACTGTTCCAACTCCAGAGCGTGATGTTGATAAGCCATTCTTGATGGCAGTTGAGGATGTATTCACTATTACTGGTCGCGGTACTGTTGCGACTGGTCGTGTTGAGAGAGGTACTCTTAACGTCGGTGAAGAAGTTGAGATCATTGGTCTTACTGATGAGCCTCGCAAGACGGTTGTTACTGGTTGTGAGATGTTCCGCAAGACACTTGATACAGTTGAAGCTGGTGATAACGCTGGTGTTCTTCTTCGTGGTGTGGATAGAGAAGATATTGAAAGAGGTCAAGTTATTGCTAAGCCTGCTTCAATTAAGCCTCACACTAAATTCGTTGGTAGCGTTTATGTTCTTACCAAGGAAGAAGGTGGAAGACACACTCCATTCTTCAAGGGTTACAGACCTCAGTTCTACATCAGAACTACTGATGTGACTGGTGACGTTGTACTTCCTGATGGAGTAGAAATGGTTATGCCTGGTGATAACATCGAGATGACTGTTCAATTAATCCAACCGGTTGCAATCGAAGAAGGTATGAGATTTGCGATCCGTGAGGGTGGTAAGACAGTTGGTGCAGGTGTTGTTGCAACAATCATTGAGTAGTATGTCATCCTGAGGAGAGCTTGCTCGACGTCAGGACCTCATAAACTTAATTAAAAAAAGAGCCCCGCAAATCGCGGGGCTCTTTGTGTTTGTAACTCTAGTGCTATGCTGAGTTTGCTTGCATTCTCAATACCTTATTCTGGATTATGATCAATATTTAGTAAGCAATCTCTTTGACCATCAAAAAAATCGTCGAGTTTTTCCGTAACATAGTTACCTATACTATCTATACCAGGCAAGCAGGAGAGTCCATATTTGATTGCTGCTTTGGTGCCTAGTTTCGTGGCATCTTGCTTACAGCTTTTAAGTCTTCTTTGGCTGTATCTCAAGAGATCAGAATCTACTGAATCTGGCTTAAGTTTAGCCCGCGTGACAGTCGCTAAATCTCTACCTAGTCTTCGTCCATGAATTAAACTACGTTTTAATTTTCTTTGTACTTTGCTACCAGCATGCTTGCCCAGCTGAGATGCTCTATTACAGAAAGCTGCTGCTTGCTGGCGGACTCCTAGCTGGTCTGGGTTAATTGCAAGGGTTGACATGTCTTAATATATTAGCATGTTCAAGAGAAGAACCAAGGGTGCTTTCCACTAATCATGGGCTGAAACCAAGAAGATAGCACAGGTGCTATTATTTTGCCTGTGATTAATGGCACATTACCAGGATCTATGGCTATAGCCCCAGCTAATTTCTCTAAATTAGAGAAAAGAGTTCAGCAGCTCTATGATCTTTATACTAAGCACTTCAAAAGAGAATTAAGTCTGACTGCTCTCAGACCAAAACTTGAGGACAAAAAATTTCGCAAACAACTAAACAAACTTGGTGGTCCTGGGGGAGAAACAAATTTTCAGCATCCTAAATTTGTTTACAACACAGATTACGCCCAAAATTCCATCAAGAAATTTATCAGAGAAGCTAAACGCAAGGGCTTGATTGATGATGTCATAGGACAGGGTGCTCTGGGCTTAGTTGTTTTGCTTAGAGAAGGTGATGAGCAAGTAGTAATTAAATTACCAGTGCATAGTTTTACTGATTTTGATGGAGACGGGCATATTAGTTTTGAGCTTGAACATGATCATGTGCAGACTGTTGCAGAGATTGAGGGGATAGACCACCAGAGGGTTAGCCAGCCTGTTGATGGACTTTCAATTAGAGGCAAGATGCTAGCCTTTGGTTTTATACCAGGTGTTACTTACTTGTCTAATAAAGAAAGTATCAATGAAAGCGGCAAGGGCTTCCAGAGGATTCTAGGTTTGCGAGAGCTTGATCCTAGTAAGATGGCTGAGCTGATCAAGGTCTATGCTGAGACACACAAACAAGAGCAATCAATCATTTGTTATGGAGCAACTAGAAATACTATGCTCTCTCCTGAACGGGATGCTTTTACTATTTATGATCTTTGTCCAGAACCACCTACTAAGCAAGAAGAAATTCTCAAACTCAAAATGGAACAAAGATTGTTTGCAGGCAAGCATCTAGCTGCGGCAATCTATCAAGTTATAAGCAACGGTAATATTGGTTTCTATAGTAATAGCTATCGAAAAAAATATTTGGAGCTGATGCTGCCAAAAATCTGTGGTGATGAAGGCAAGGCTTTCTATGAATATAGAGAGCGATTGTTGATTGATAGCCTGCAAGTACTACTGGATCAAGGCTATATCGAAAGAGATGAACTTTTGGCTAATATCGAGCATCTCAGGGATCTTAACCCTAGGATTTTGGCTGATGATTTGAGGCGATTGCGTGAGCTTGATTACTTTGGCAAATTAAGTGATAGGGCTGAAGCTCTGTTAGAGAGATCGGTTCAGCATTTTAGGGTTTGATTAGAAAGATGATCGGAAAATAGATCAAGCTTGATTGGATATTTGCTATGACAGATTGGTGCCAATACTGCTATTATCAGCAATTAAAGGAGTGCTTATGGGTAATAGTGCAATTAGGCAGGGGAGACTCTCAGACTCTGATCTACCAGTTAGAAGAGTCTATGGTAAGCCTCTTGAATCAAGTTCTGCCCCTACTCTCAATTCTGCTGTTTCAATTGCAGCTCCCGAGGAAATTAGTGCTGATGACACGCAGTTAAGAGCAGCAGTACAGTCCTTAGTTATCAGAAGCAGTTATATTCTGCGACTTAGAGATGGGATTGAAGGCTTTAAAAATTCTTTGAGTAATTCTGGGACTATTAGAGATCTGGGAGGGATCTTAAACGCAAGGCTTAAAGATCAGTTCTCAGCATCAGCTTTGTTTACTTTGATGGAATGCATAGACTCATACTGTCAAGGTTCTGGTGAAAGAATTTTAAATGAAAGCAAGGCTGAAGCTTTGATTACTGCAATAAGCATATTACAAAGAACCAAACAAGCAATAGATGATGAATCAACTAATCTTAGTGAAAAATATACTAAAGTTAGAGATTATTTATCAAGGCAAGTAGATCCTGTTGCTGCCTTGCAAGAACTAGAAGACCAGGCTGCAAGAGATTTAGGTCAAGATTTCTCAGACTCAGAGAGACGCACGGATCTTTGTATTGGTAGATCAACTGATGTGATAAAAGAGATTGCAGGTAAACGAGGTTTTGCAGCTGATGACAGATTTATGATAGAAATTGATTCTGACTATGTTTCACGTTTCCATGGTGCGTTTATAGTTTCAGATTTAACTGGTATTTGTTTCTATAAAGATGTCGGTACTAAAGGTGTAGGTTCTCGCAATGGATCGACACTCAATGGATCAAGCCAAGCACTTGATGCTGGCAAGGCTATCACTTTGATTCCAGGAGATTTTATTTCTCTAACAGAACATAGCCCTGATGATACTTGGCGACAGGTCCATGTCCAGGATGCTTATAGTCTTGATCTTGATCGCCGTGAAACTTTATTAGACCCTGACTTGAGAAGAAATATTGCTACATTAAGCTTTGCAATTGGTGGCTTTGAACAAGCTAAGCCTGCTGCTCGAGATGGTGCTGAGATGAGCTTTAGCCAGGCTGGTAGAGAATTTTCTGGGGATTTGTTTAACCGATCACTGCTAGAAATTTTGTAGACTTGTAAGACTCTGGTTTAGGTTGGTATTTATGCCAGATCTCAATATTCCCTACTCCAAAAGCTCGATTAGCTGGTAAGTATCCCTTGACAGCACGTACTTATTAATGTAAGGTATTAATTGTGAGTC
>JAPPOW010000042.1:0-8681 GCA_028817775.1 Candidatus Melainabacteria bacterium
CCCTGTAACCAAAAGTGAAAATTTTTGTCCTTCCTGTCTATATTTCTCAGGGATATAATCTATCAACCATGGAAAGCTTGCCATCATAGGGCTTGCACTAGTATGCCCCTCTTCTGCAAATTGAGCATGTATTTTCTCCATCTCAGACAAAGCCGAGATATTTTTTATAAGCTTTGAGTTCAACACAAAAGTCAAAACAGTTGAAGAAATAAAAAATCCGGATGCTAATGTCAGTATATGTTTAGGATCATGAGTTTGCAGTAAAGGCTTAGAGAGATCTAGTTTATCCAAATCCTTGAGTGATTTATCAAGCGACTCTAGTGCCGGTCGAGACAGTTGCTCATTGGCTTTGTGTGTAGCAGAAAAGAAACCTACCGCTAGCGAAGCTCCAGGGAGAGCTAAACCGAGAGCAGTTAAAAAACTGCGACGCTTAATCTTTTTTGGGTCTAATTCTGTCAGACTAGCATAATCTTCGGCATCAAGCTTCAGGCGAAACGCGTTACGAAGCTCTGGCTGCCTTAATAAATTTAAAATTACAAACAAACCACCTCCAGCAACTGCCGCATCCAAACAAAAATCCGTTCTATTTTGTTTGATTGCTGCTTGAAGTTCTTGATCTAGCTTCTCCAAAAATTGAGAAACTTTGTTTCTCTGTTCTTCAGTAAGTTCTATCTTTTGAACTTCAACTCCGTCATCTGATTTAACATGGCGCAATTTGAAAGAATACTGCCCTTCTCCAGTTCCATCTTTGGCAAGCCGCTTGCCAATACCAGTATCAAGCCTCTCCCTATCATCAGCCAATTGCTCTGACCGATCCGTGCTCGTGCCAAGTCCCAAACCTGCCAAAGCACCAAGAAAATAAGGACCCGATTGCACTAGGGCTCTTCTAGTAGTTGGATGAGAAATTAAATCCCTTGCTGGACTCACAGCTAATCAATATAACACAATCATATTAAACCAAGCAGCACAATGGTTTCAATTAAACATCTTCTGGATAAGACCCTGATATAATATCTGAGCTTATGTTACCTAATGGTTCATTTGAAGCTAGCTTAAGGTCTAGCCTCAGTAATTTTATACCAGATGCCAATGGCATGCCTATAGTTTGGCGCTTGCCTCAATATAAGCCAGTCAATATCAAAGCAGGAATGGTCAAGTTTTTTGACTGGTTAGATGAACGAGTCAGCAGGCTAGCAAAACATAGACCTATTGAAGAAAATGGTCAGGACCAAAACATAATTGATACAGAGCTAGATGAAGATGATCAAGATGCAATACGTTGCCTCAAACCAGAAGAGGGAGATAGCAGAATACTACTTGAAAACCTTGCTCGACTAAGCCCACTATCTCAGCAAGCAAACAGCACGGGTTCTGACATTGTCCGTAAATGTCTTGGTGCTCGCATCAAAACTGATTCAATTCCAATAGCCAATCGCAACTGGTCTAATGAAGAGATAAGATTGGTACCCTATCTGCTCGCCAATCTATTAATAGCAGCCACCAAGTCTAATGATAATTTTGTTAGGAATTATGCCTTGGATGGAGTGATGCGTCATCAACAAGAGCAAATCATAACTGAAACCTTGCTACACATCTTGCAGCGCAATCATGAACTAGATACTAGAGCCGCAATTATTGATTTACTCTCAAGACCTGCTCCAGAATCAGTTGGCACGCTAATCTATAACCAAATCAACTTCGATCTCGATGATAGGAAAGATTTGGCAGCTGCTCTAAACGAAGCAGCAATCAAAATGGCTAAAAGAATACCTGACGCATTTCTTGAAGCTATAAATAAATTTGCAGCTTCAGATTTTGTATACGCTGAACTCATAATAAAGCAATGTTTCAACACTCTTGTTGAGTCGGGTAAAGCTGGACGGGCTAAACTCATTGAGTTTGCTCATAGAACTCAATCTAACAAACTAGCGAATATGGCAATTGAGGCAACTGAAATTCTAGAACCAAATCAAGCCTATGATTTCTTGATATCAATTATTGAAGCACCAAGTGAAGATGAAACCAGAGATCTTAAACATATGGCCATGTCAAGCATGATCAATATTGTTGCAGACCAAGATCAAGCTGAACCTGACTTCTTTAGATTACTGAGAATTCTTAACGGAGCAGATCGATTGACCAGAAATTGTGTGCAAGCCTACGTCAAAAGTCACGTCCAAGATAAAGACTTTGCTGAAATCAGGTTAGCTATCGCAGGCAAGTCAAATAAGCTGGATAGCAATCAAGTTATTTCTGCGCTGGCTGCTTTGGACAATAATGCTATACCATTAATTATTCAAGCGCTAATTGAAAATGGATTAGAAGCTCAAGCTAACCCTTGCTTGGAACTCTTGGAACACCTCATTGATTTCAAATGTTCTGCTCAAAGCCTTAATGAATTGAAGCTACAAATCGCTCATCACTTAATCCACAACGATAATCAAGAACTATTAGAGCAGTTCCAGGAAATCCTCGATTTCTCCAAAGAATTAAAACACAAAAGTGGCTCGCTAATCGACGACTATGTTTCAAAATTACTCTTAGACAATATGTCTACAGCACCTCAACTACAACAGTTTTTCCCTACGCTCTGGGAAAATAAATCCTATGCCCATCATGAGTCTTTAGCGCTTGAAACCGCTATCCAACGTGCTGCCGATTAGGCGACTTATGAATACGAATATATTAGAGAATTAAATTCTAGAATAGCTAACGCCTATCAAGTCAGTTAAAACTTAATACCTTTCTCTGCCATGCGTTTGAATGCTTCTTGAATTCTAGGCACATCAGTAGTCATAGCAATACGGAAAAATCCTTCACCACTATCACCAAAGGCATTACCAGGTGAAACTACAATACCGCAGTCATCCAAAAGCTTCTCACAAAAATCAGCAGCTGAAGTCTCTGAGCTTGGAATCGGCGCCCAAACAAACATAGTTGATTTAGGACCTTGGATATCCCAACCCAAAGAACGCAGTCCTTCAAGAATTGCTTGGCGTCTTGGTTCATAGACTTCAGCATTACGCTTCTCAATATCTTCTTGAGGAATTTGGAAGCCTCTAATACCCGCTTTTTGGATAGCTTTGAAGACACCAGAGTCTACATTAGTTTTGACTTGACCGAGAGCCTGAATCGCTTCTTGATTACCAAGTACCCAACCTAATCTCCAACCAGTCATATTGTAAGACTTAGAGAATGAGTGGAACTCAATTGCAATGTCTTCTGCACCTTGAGCATTAAAGATTGATGGTGAAGTATAACCTTCAAAGTAAATCTCCGAGTATGCCATATCGTGAGCAAGCAAAATATTATGCTCCTTACAGAAATCAACTGCTTCTTGGAAAAATTCTACTGGTGCTGTAGCACTAGTAGGATTGTTTGGATAATTGATAAACATCACCTTAGCTTTCTTCCGCACTTCTTCTGGAATTGCATCAAGATCAGGTAAAAAATTATTCTTAGCCAGTAGTGGCATCTTGTGTGGAGTACCACCAGCAAAGATAGTCCCAGTGTTGTATACCGGATAACCTGGATCAGGCACCAAAGTATAATCCCCAGGATCAACGAATGCTAAAAACAAATTATGGATTGATTCCTTAGAACCAACGGTAGAAAGACACTGGGTTACTGGATCAAACTCCTTGATACCAAATCTATCAGCTGTCCACTTACAAGCAGCCTTACGGAAATCAAGGGTACCTGTGTATGGCGGGTAGTCGTGAGTTGCAGCATCATTAATCGCATCATGCATCTCATCAATAATCGGCTCGAGCGTTGGTTGATCAGGATCACCAATACCCATATTAATTACATCAACACCTTTGGCTTTAGCCTCAGCCTTCTTCTGGTCAAGCCTTGCAAATAAATAAGGTGGAATTAAATCTAGTCTCTTGGATAAACCAAGCTTAGTTTTTTCTGCTGTATCTGTCATAACGGAGATATTTTAGCCTAATTTCAGTTAGAATTGCAAAAAACATGGCTCTTTACTTTGCAAAACCTGCAACTATCTATCAATTAATCGCTCAAAGAGTCACGGTGGCTGAAGATTACATCAGGGTAGCAGGAAATATAATTACCCACTTCATGAAAGCTCACAAAAAGTTAGACGGTTTTGACCTCCAGAGTGCAAGGCTGGGTTACCATATCGACAAAGCCACAGGCAAAGCCAAAGCTGGTACTCTCTATGATGATTACTCAATCAAGCTTAATCAAATTCATTGTCCAAACGCACGCCAAGCTTACATTATGGTCAGAGAATGCGAAAGAATGAAAGAAGAAAAGGATAAATTGAAGTCAATTCTCAATGGAATTCCACTTCTTACGGGTAATTCTAAACTTAAATTTGCTTGGTTGAGGCATCCAATTTGGATGAACAAAATTGCACAAATTTGGAACTCGATTCAAGCAGCTCACGAATATTTTGAAGACACTTTCTGGAAGCTTAAACAAGCAACACAAGCAAAAGCAAAGCCAGAGTCTCAGTAATCTCTAAGCCGGCACCCATAGTATCGCCATTGTGCCCCTTGAGCTTATCGGAGAGACATTGATAAATAAACCAAGAGCCAATCATCCATGGAATAAAGATTAGATCTAACTTGATCAATTGATCAAAGCCAAACTCTACTTGCCTAATAAAAATCAATACTGCCATTTTGATCCAGAAGATATTCATGGCCGTATCTAAGATTGGTCGCTGGTATTTTTTGAACATCGCAAGTGAACTGCCCACTGCAGTGACTGACTTAGACTTAACTTGAAATAGAATCACTAAGACCATCATTAAACGAGAAAGTGCCGGCAACAAGAAAAGTAACAAAGCGAGTTGATTGAAATTAGCCTGGTAGTCAAGCTGCGCTAAGAAAACTAGTTTAAGTATAAGCACCATGGTGCCAGCCATCGAACCAAAGGCTCCTACTCTACTATCTTTCATGACTTCAAGAATGCCCTTACGAGTCTTGGCGCCGCAGGCAAGTCCATCAAAACTATCCATCAAACCATCGAGGTGCAAAGCACCAGTGAGCCAGTTATTGAAGAAGACTACCAAGGCAGCAATCAACCAAGGATTGAGAGCATTGAATTCAATAATCAAACTTTGTGCCGGCTCTGCCCAGCCCAAACTAAAGAACCAAGCAAAACTTTCTTGTACCGAGATCAAGAACTGATCAAGATTGATAGTTATAGTACTTAGATATTTTGCTAAATAGAGAATCGCTAAATTAGCTGAGCCAAGCAAAACTCCCACCAATGAGAAGTAAGTGATAGATCTGGCAAATTCTTCGTTCTTGATTTTGCCCTCAGGGCAGACAGGCAAGATAGTTAGAAAACTAACAGCCAGTCGTATAGATCTAATTAACTCAAAGTCCATTCGCTCTCTCGATCACGGTGATCTTTAATAGAGATGCCTGCTTCAGTTAATGAGTTCCTGATTTTGTCACTTGTATCAAAATCCTTATTTTTGCGTGCCTCATCGCGCATATTAAGTAGTAAATTAATGGTATTATCCAAAGCCTGGCTTATTTTTGGATTATCTGCAGAGGATTTTTGACTTAAGTCAAAACCCAAGACCCCAAGTAAGTAAGCTACGGTCTCAACTTCACTCTTGTTCTCAAATAATAAAGCTAGAGCCTTGGCTGAATTGAGATCGTCGTCCATTGCTGCGTTGAATTCTTGAATTAATCGGTCATTGCGAGCTTCAGCGAAGCAATCCAGACTAGATTGCTTCGTCGCTGCGGCTCCTCGCAATGACGATAGTAACGCGTCGAAGCCTTTTTCAGCTGCCTCAAGTGCCTCATCAGAAAAATTAACCTGTTTCTTATAATGAGTACTCAAACAAAAATATCTAATGGTATTGGCTTTGTATTTAGCAAGTAAATCTTTGATAGTAAAGTAGTTGCCTTCTGATTTGGACATCTTAGAACCATTGATCACAACCATGCCATTGTGCATCCAATACTTAGCAAGTGGCTTGCCGCTCAAACACTCTGACTGGGCACACTCGTTCTCATGATGCGGATGCAGCAAATCATCACCACCAGCATGAATGTCTAAAGTCTCGCCAACGCCATAGCGCTCTAATAGAGCACGAATCATAGTACTACACTCTAGATGCCAGCCTGGTCTACCCATGCCCCAAGGTGAGTCGAAACTTGATTCATCGTCAGGAAAACTTTTCCAGAGTGCAAAATCCAACTGATCTTCTTTCAAATCATTGGCGTCAACCCGTGACATACCATCACGCAAATCCTCTAAGCTCATGCCCTTCAGTTGACCGTAGTCCTTGTGCTTGCTAACTCTAAAGTAAACATCACCATTGGCTGCATAAGCAAAACCCTTGTCGATTAGTTCTTCAATAAACTTAATCATCTCTGGCAGATAATCAGTTGCTCTTGGTTCTTGATCAGGCCAAGCCACATTGAGTGCTGCCATATCATTCCAAAACTCATAGGTATAAATGCGAGAAAGTTTATCAGCAGAGATGCCATACTCCTTAGCGCGAGCTACAATCTTGTCATCAATATTAGTGATATTGCGAATCCACTTGACATCATATTGTTTGTACTGAAGATATCGATAGAGTAAATCCCAAGTGATAGTACTGCGCGCATGACCGATGTGCGAAACATCATAAACAGTTGGACCACAACTATAAATAGTGACTTGAGGCGCATTGATTGGCTCAAAATCTTCAAGTTGACGAGTTAGGTTATTATAGACTCGCATCACGAACATTCTAGCATCTGTCATCCTGAGCTTCGAAGAAGCGTAAGGATCTCATTATCAAATTCGTAACGATGGGATCCTTACGTCATGCCTACGGCATTCCTCAGGATGACACTTAACTACATTTAATACGGACGGGATAGTTATACTTTGCCAAAATCTCATTCTGTAAGCCAAACATCTGCTCAGCTTCTTCTCTAGTAGCATGGTCATAACCAAGCAAGTGCAACATACCATGAACAAAGAGCATCGCTACCTCGTCAGCCAGCTTACAACCGCGCTTCTCAGCCTGTGCTTGAGCCTTAGTCAAACAAATCACGATATCGCCCAAACTTGAATCCTCAGAATCGTGTTCTGGGTCTGGAGTTAAGTCCTCAAACTTCTCCAAATCACTGCTCAAACTGCCAATAGTATTAAAAGAAAGTACATCAGTGACTTCATTATTGTAACGATAAAGACGATTCAATTCCTTGATCTCCTCAGCCTCAACAAAGCTTACAACCACCTCATGATTCTTGAAATAAGGTTTGAAGGTATCTTCCAGGACAGTGTCAGCCAAAGCCTGCCAAGGAATAGCATCCTCTGGCACTGATTCAGTGTCCTTGGTTCTAATAGATAGTGAGACTTTAGCCACGATGATAATTCTACCACGCCAAGCATAGGAGTCTATGCATTAGATTGCTTCGCCTTTGGCTCGCAATGACCGGAAAATTTAACCTACTAGTGTCCCTTAGAGCGGCAGTTGTGGGATTGAAGAGCGAGGCTTGCGAAGTCCGGAGGACGTGTCCGAAGTTGGCTTACGCCAATGAGGACTCGCGTAACGAAGCTATTCAATTTCACAACCGTCGCTCTATCCGCTATTGGATCATCTCGATGGCAGTTCCGGAAATTTTATCTGCCAACTTGTGTACTTGCGTTGCAGCTTGAAAATATCTCTGCGCATCTGTTAGATAGTGAGCTTCTAATTTTACCCACGAATTACTTTTCTCAAGCGCTTCATTAATAACAATATTACCTGCCACACTATAGCTAGGCAATCCACTTGCTTCACTTCCTTTGAAGTAGATACCATCTTTAGCGTTAGTCAAACCATTAGGATTATTGAAAGCCACTACTGAAAGTCTATATAGAGAAACCAAGTTATTACCATCTCTACCGTAGATGACTCCATCCTGTCCTACTTTGATCTCATCGTATTTGCCGAGATAACGACCATTGCGTCTATCGAGTGCAAGGTTAACGTCAGTCATTGCACCAAGTCCTTGTCCTGGTGGATTAATGTGCTGTGCATTGTTGGTGTATGGATTATTAAACGGATCAACAAAGTTAGGATTAACTTGGTTGTAGTCAGGGATTGCTGGATTTGGACCAGTAAGTCTAGTAGCTGCTCCTGCTAATGGAATTGCTTGTACTCTAAATCCTTCAGAGCTAATCATATTACCAGCACCATCCAGGTGGAAGTCTCCGAGTCTAGTATAAAAAGTTTCATTATGTTTTGGATCATTAACAGTGAAGAATCCTCTTCTTTGATCATCATCTTGGTCCACTCACCAGGGCGAGGTTCCGCTTTACCTTGTGACATTTTGTAGCCACCATCACGGATCTCTCCACCATTCATAAAGTCATTAAATTTCCAACGACGTGCGCGGTGTCCGTTGCGGGTGTATCCAAAGATGTTACCCGAGACAACGTCCATCAATTCTACTGAATTGAGAGTTGCGTTTCGTGATAGATGTTGTATTCTGTTCATTTTCTCCCCCTTATGCCGCTACTTTAGCTTGTGCCTTGCGCAGCATATCTCCATCAAAAGCTTGGAATTTATCAAGTGCAATTTGATGTTTTGAAAGCTTAGCGACCAATTCAGCTTCACTCGACATCAATTGATTCATTGCATCTTTTGAACCAACGAGTTGAATCCCAACTTTTCCTTGATTCATTTTAACGATTAAAGTTTCTAGATC
>JAPPOW010000042.1:8691-19909 GCA_028817775.1 Candidatus Melainabacteria bacterium
ATCCCAGGGATATCAATTCTTATTGCTCTATTAGCTGTATCTTCAACGATAGACGGAGCCATTTCTTCCCAGTTTGCAAGTTGACGTTTTCTTTCGTCAGATGCTTGTTGATAGTTAGCTTCCTGTTCAGCAACATTACCTTCACGCACCGCTTCCGTAATTTGTTTATGATTAGCTTGACTAACGTTAGCATTGGTAGCTTCTGAGCTATTAAATTTATTAGAGAGTTCTTGTGAGTCTTGTAGGCTTTCTTCACCCGCTTGAGTTTTAGAAACTTCTTGTTGAATTTCTTGTTTTCTCATTTGAGTTTTGGCATCTTGAGCAATTGATTGAGAGAAGCCTGGCATGCTAGCTTGAGTTTGTGTTTTGGTTGGTGATTCGCTTGTTGTATTAGCTGTTTGAGTTTCGTTGGTGAGACTTGGGTTAGGCTGAGTACGCGCTTGCGCCGTTTCCTGACGCATCATTGCTAGTTCATTTGCAAAACTTTTCTGGCCCGCAGTTGGTTTACGGCCATTGATTAATGCATTGGCATTTTGCTGCGTCGGCTTGAATTTGATTTGTTCTTGGTTAATTAGTTTAGCCACGTATTAGTGGTAACAAGTGGGGGTTATGCTTTGGTTAAAATAGCCAAATAGCTAAAGCTGTGAGATTGTGGGGACATGGACCTTTGGTGATGCTTGAAAACACCTAATGAGCGTTTGGTATCATATGAAAGAACAAATAAGGAACTAGAAATAAATGATTAAGGGTTTAGATGCATTGAATTTTATGACAGCAGTATTAGACAAAGCTGCTGCTTCAAGAGAGCAAATTGGACGAGCAGGGCCTGATCAGGAAAGCTTAGTCTCTGACGAGCAGGCTAGAAAATTATTGTCTTTGCTCAATGCTCCTATCCGAAACCACTCAGTCCTGGAAGGCTCTATTTTGAAAGAATCTATTCAAAATCAGATCAAGAATGAGGGCTTTCAATGGCACCCAGATAGGCGAGGAATGAACTTCAATATCTTTGGTTTAGCCTCTAGGCTATCTGAGCCAATTAATCGAGATGGACCTATTAACAAAGACCATATCCAATTTAGACTTGATACCGATGAAGTTGATTTATCGGGAGAAAATACAGAGCAAAGCTTTTTTGTTACAAGTCAAATTCTTGACAGTATCATTATTGGTGCCTTGGTAAATCCAAGCGAAGCCATGTGCGACCTTGCCAAAGCTTTCTTTGATGGTTTGGATGCAAGTATTAGAATGAAAATTTTTAATGATGCCTTAAATGAAACAGCCGCAAACGCTGATAGCCCACATAGTCCTAATCCACCTTACACACCAGAAGTAATGCTTAACGCTTATGCGCGGGATGGAGAGCAAGTTTTTAGCCGCATAGGACTACTGGATCAAGACCAATTGGCTGAAGCGAAAACCAGTCTAGAAGTGAGAAAGGAGGCAGTTTTGAATCAAATAGATAAAAGATTTGGTCATGCCTTTGTCACTAGTTTAATGCCTGATGAACTTAGTGAGGAAAGCTGAGACTTCTAGTACTATGCTGGCCTTATCTAGCAAAATTACCTAGAATAAATGCAGAAGAGCGGTACTATCTATCCAATAGCAGTAGAGCATGGAGCCTTTCCAAAACTTAGAGACTTTGTCCTTAAAGCAAAGGATCTAGCCAACACATTAAGCAAGGGAGCAAATACTGAAACTAACCACCTAAGAAAAAAACTAGACCATGTTTTGACTAAAGTTTTTGAAGACGATCAAAGCATGCAGCAAGCAATGCAAGAGCTAATTGATGCCTATAAACTCTACGGCAAAAACATTGGCACAGACCTAAATCAAGTTTACGCAAATGAAAAAGCTAAGTATAAGCTAGAGAAGGCAAGACGAATATTAAGGATCACTGCAATAGCTGGTGATCTATTTAGATCATCTGCCTTTGCAGAGACTCGACAACACGAATTCACGTGGAATAGAGGATTGTTTTTAGATATGGTCAAAACAATGGATTTTGAACTACTATCCAGAAATCTCAAGAATGTAAATTTAAGTCACGGAACAGATAGCCAAACTCTAAATCTTATCAGCCAAGCTCTTCTAGAACGAAGCGATGTCAAAACCAAAGTGAAAGATGAATTGAAAGCAAGAATTGAAAAAAACAAAAGACAATGCTATCTAGAATCAATGCTCTTGCTCAAGTTGGCTAAAAAGCTACTCCCCGATTTTGATTTAGATATAGTCAAAAGCATATATGAATATAATCAGCACCAAAGTGTCTACGGTCTTGCTGCATTATTAATTGAGGAGCATGATAGCAATGCAGAAGATTTTTACTGGCAGGTAGCTAATTCTAAACGAAGAGATGATCCTTATAATAATCAAAAAAGGCGTGATGCACTTTTGAGGTATATCGAAACTGCTCTTGAAGCCAAAAAAGCCAATGCAAACATTGCAGCAAAACTAAAAGACTATGCCAACAGCACTAGTAGAATCCCTCTTAAACTTACAGCCCTAAGCTGCCTAATAGCAGAAGAAGGACTTCAACCTGAAGGCATGAAAACGGCAATAGAAATAATTAAAGAAGAACTAGCCAAGAATGATAGTTCCTTCTCGCTTTATTTGCTCTTACGAAGAAACGCTAAATCTACGCTCTATCACAGTCATGAAAATCAAAAGACCCAAGTTAAATTTATTCGTGCACTCCTAGAGGAGTTCGATGATTTTGACGGCATATTAGCAAAAATAAAAGCAAAAGAAGACAGCAACGAAAACAAAGAAAGTTTAATGAGAGAAAATCAAAACAATCTAGTTTCTCCAAGTTTTAATGTCGACGATGATCTACAAAGCTGCTTAGAAAAGGTCTTGAGCCTAAAGGATCTAGGCTCTTGGTCACTTAGAGAAGCCGTTGCAAAACTTAGGAAGAACGCAACTCATTTATTAATGCAAAAACTCAAAGATGTAAATAAAGCTGCACGGGCTTTGGTAGCCAATCTCAAAGACAAAGCCAACGAGGAACAGAAAACACTAGCCAATCTTATTACTGATCTTGCCCAAGCTTTAGGAATCCAAACGACTTAAAGAACTAGCTCTGAATCAAGTTCTGGCTTAGCCACCATTTCATTAGCATATTGCATCGTTACTTTCTCATCGATTAGTTTTTGTTCTAATCTAGCTTCCTCTAATTTATACTCTTCTTCTTGTTTTTCACGCAGTTTTTCAAGCGCTTCTACTTTCTTCTGAGCTTCAATAAGCTCTTTTTTGCGGGCTTCAAGTTCTTGTTCTTTGCGAATCAAATCTTGCTTAGCTTTAGTCAGGTCATCATCCAGTGATTTGATGACTCGTAAATAATCCTCAGCCATTGAATAGTTGCTATCAAGCAGTTCTTCATGTTTCTCCTTGAGCTTACGTTTGCAGGTTTCGACATGCAATTGAGCTTCTTGGAGAGCTTTTTGGGCAGCAATCACTGCCAAACGGGCACGCTCCAGCGCTTGCCGTCTAATTGTTAATACTCGTTCTAGCCGAAATACGAATGGCACAACTATATTCTCTCAGAAATTCATTAAGTAGAGCTTAAGAAAGTCCAATAGTATTAACGATTTTGCTAGAATTTTAGCTCTAATAGGGCAAAGTTGAGAAAGGTTAAGGCTCAGCTCAAGGCCCATAAAAGGAAAGGAAATGACAACAACAGAAACAAAGGCTGATGCGAAAGCAGAAGCAGAAGCTAAAGAACGCGAGCTAGCGATGGCTGCCCGCACCGAAGAAGCCAAAGCTCTACTCAAGGAGCTGTTCAACGCAGGGGTTCACCTTGGTCACGATACTAAGGAATGGGATCCTAAGATGCATGACTATATCTTTGATACCAAAGGCAGTACTCACATCATCAATCTCAGCATCACTGTTAACAACTTGATGCATGCAGCTGACTTCTTGAAGAAACAAGCAAGGTTGGGACGCAATATTTTATACGTTGGTACTTCTAAGCAAACATCTGCGATCTGTAAATCTGAAGCAGAGAGAGCGGAAGTATTCTTCATCAACCAGAGATGGTTAGGTGGTTTGATCACTAACTTTGACACTATCAGAGCTAGATTGAACAAACTTAGAGAATTAGAACTACAAAAAGAAACTGGTGGATTTGAAAACTACGGTAAAAAAGAAGTAGCAAGACTCAACCGTCAAATCAGCAAACTCAACAAATCACTTGGTGGATTGAAGAAGATGCGTGGTAGACCAGAAGTGATTGTGGTCTTTGATCAAGTCAAGGACAAGATTGCAGTGATTGAAGCTCAGAAAGTCAAAGCAAGTCTAGTTGCACTTACTGATACAAATTGTGATCCAAGCGGTGTTGATTTCGTAATCCCTGCTAATGATGATTCAATGAGATCAATCAACGTGATTGCAAAGTATTTATCCAATGCAATCATTGAAGGTGCAGCCGCAAGCAACAAACGTAGATATTAAGGAGAATAATAATGAGTTTTACAGCAAAAGACGTAGCAGAGCTTAGAGCGATGACTGGTGCAGGAATGATGGACTGCAAGAACGCGCTCAAAGAAACTGACGGCAATATGGATGAAGCGGTGAACTATCTTAGACAAAAAGGTATCGCCAAAGCAGCTAAGAAAGCTGGCAATGTAGCAGCAGAAGGTGTAGTTACTTCAGCAAGCGGTAGCAATGCAGCAGTATTGGTTGAGATTAATACTCAAACTGACTTCGCTGCAAAGAACGAAGACTTTATCGCTTTTGTTAAGCAAGTTGCAGATACTGCACTAGCTAACAAAACAGCTACAATCGAAGCTCTTCTTGCAGCTGATCTTGGTGGTAAATCAGTAGCAGATACGCAAACTGAGCTTACGGCTAAGATTGGTGAGAAGATTGATGTTCGCAGAGTTGCTTTAGTTGAAGCAAGCGGCACTGTAGCAAGCTATGTACACCCAGTTGGTTCTAAGATTGGTGTACTAGTTGGTTTGTCTACTGATGCAGCGGACAAAGCGGCTGATGTAGCGATGCATGTTGCAGCAGCAAGTCCAGCTCCTGAGTTTATTACTAGAGATGAGATTCCTGCTGATGTGATCGCGAAGGAGAAAGAAATCGAATCTCAAAAAGATGATCTTGCTGGTAAACCAGCTGAGATTGTTGAAAAAATTGTTACCGGTAGAGTTGATAAATTACTTGCTGAGCGCGTATTGCTTGAGCAACCATTTGTCAAAGATCCTGGTACTAAGGTTTCTGCTTTCTTGGGTGGTGCCAGTGTTGAAGCTTGTGTAAGATTCAACCTTGGTGAAGGTATCGAGAAGAAAGAAGAAGATTATGCTGCAGAAGTTGCAGCTGCGATGAAGGTATAAACCTTTGTCATCCTGAGGAGCCCTATAGGGCGACGTCAGGATCTGGTGCCGCTGTGGTGGAATTGGTAGACGCGTCTGACTCAAAATCAGATCTAGGCAACTAGGTAACAGTTCAAGTCTGTTCAGCGGCACCATCTTTTTTATAAATCAATTACCTATCTGATGCCGTGCGGCGCTACTCTTAAAGCGCCGCTTTACTGGACATCCACACATTGAGGCAGCTCTGGCATGCTATTATGTGAGCAAGCAACTGTCAAAGAAGACATATGGCAAATATTTTAATAGCTAGGGAATTTGAAAAGAGTAGTTTCTTTGAGGCATTTGGTAAACAACTAGGCAGCATCAGAAGGTCAGGTGCTAGTAGTAAATTTGACCGTGAAAATGAAAGAGTGAACCGTCCTATAGTTAAGCGAGCCTTGCTTAACAAGTTCAAAGATGCTCTTTATCAAAATGAAGATTTCCCAACCTTATTAAGTCGACGAATAGGCAAAGACGATTTCGAACTCTTGGATAGGGAGCGAAATAAAAATGATGATTTATTTTTCTTGACTTTGAGACGATACGCTGATGATGTAGAAGCTGTAATTAATGAAGTTTTTGCTCAAAGATTTGATCTCAAGTCAGTACTAGACTTTATTAGATTTAGTGAGGATAGATTTTATGATGCCCTGGAGCCTCAAATCTCAGTCCCTGCTTTAGTCTTTGAAGATCTCAATACCCAAATTAGGCAACTAAGTAAATACTTTGATGAGTTTGTGAAACAACCAATACCAAGAGTAATAAGTGTTGGTATCAACAGTTTGGTTCGTTCTGTCAAAGATGCCAAAGATCTAATTGGAGATGCTGCAAGCCCATTGCTTGATATGCTCGAAGCTCAATTAGTTCAAATTACCAAGATTACATTTGGTCTAGCTCTCTACTGGCATAAGAAGAACAATGTACCTGGATTTAACCAAAGACGGGAGGAATTTGTCAAAGCTTATGCCGCAAGTGAAATCCCTGAAAGGGATCCCGATCTTGACCGCAAAGAATTAGACATAGCTCCCGTCACCTTTAATCAATTGTTTGCGATTATTACCAGAGGAGATTTATCAACTGTTGATTTCTTTGCTGGTTCAGCTTCTTCCGACAAACAAACTAGCAAGTTTATTGAAAATATCGACTATGATATTGATACTCTTAGATATTGGAGACAGACTGATCCTAAGAAATACAAAAATCTTTTAAAGCAATTTAACGCTGCATTTAATAATTTTGTACTCTATTTACCATTTGCCACAATGGGTAAGACAGGGGAATTGCGGACTATCCCTGAGCATGACGCTAATACTTTGTATCCAGTTGGACTAAATGTACAAGACAATAGTGATCTTTTCTGTGCTCTTAAATTCTATCAAGCAGAAATAGCAGCTTACCTAGCCCAAGAAGGTCATACCGATATAGACCTTGATGCCATATTTAATTTTATATTTTTCGAGTGCCGCCCTAGTGACGATACAGCAGGAATTCGTATTAAAGCAAGGTTGAACAAAGCTTGTTTTGAAACTATGGATAGACAGATAGATACGGTGCTTGCTTTAATTAAGGAACAAGAACAGCCTCAACATTTACCACAACATATCGCTCTTTTCTCTCAGCAAGTTGCAGCTATGTGTAAACCAGCTTTTTGTAAGCCTGAGCAATTAGCTGATGATCCATTGAGGGGATTTCTTCATGATGCAAGTAAACGCTTTCTAAGAATTTTCCTCTTGGCTGAAATTCACAAATCTAATGCTGGTTTCAATTCCTTATCCATTCAACAATTTATCAAACGCAATATGGCTAATGATGAACTCTTGGGATATCATAGACAGGCTCTCCGCAAAAAGCTTGGTCTGAAGACTGCTACGATGAACGCCATATATCACTATATTAAACCTGGGCCACCTCACCCAGATAGCTGCTTAATCATGAACAACAATGCAAAGCAAAGCCCTACAGAAAGACCAGCTTCAACTGCAGTAGATGGCTTTGCTGCAATACCTGATCATATTAGAGCTAGAGCCAGAGACATAAGTTTCCAAGGTTTCGTTGAGTCACAGGAGTGGACTCTTGACGATTAGCTATATAGTAGAGCTTCCTAGCTAGAGCGCTTGGTATAGGGGGTTTCAGGCTGTTTAGCGATAAGCCAAACAACCGATATCTATTTCTATGGATCTCAGGAGCCTGGTAATTTTATTTATCTGCTCAATCATGTTCACTACCGGCACTAGCTTGGCCAGTGAACCTGTTTCTGCAGAGCCCCAAATTGACCCAAGGTCAACGGCTAAATATTCTCAAATTAGTAAAATCGACAGAGCTATAAATCCTGCTCAAGAAATTGAAACTAATAAAGTTTGGCAAGCACTTGATACTGCAATGCAAAACTACTTGCAAGATATGCACTACTGCGGTCACCAAAGCAATCAAGAGTATCACAACGAACTGCTCGGCAAGGATTGGGTCATCTACGCTTCATCACATATCAATCCACGGATGAGACGCCTATGTAAAGTTTCTGTGCACACCTTACACGAAGCAAGTGAGATTTCTCACGATGATATCTACGCCACAAAATATCTTAGTGACTATGACCTTGACTACTATATGGATCCTAGCAACGAGCGCATCATTGGTATGACACGTGATTCACAACTAGGCTTCGTTGAAGTATTAGAAACTTATACCGCTGAAGGCTTTAGAACCAAAGTTCAAATTGATTCTGAGTGTACAAGCAAATACGAAAAATTTGACGGGCATGGTTGGCTTGAAACCAAATCCAAACACCAAGAGCTAAGCCGCAAACTTGATGAATATTTAATCGATGTAATTATTGCTGGCAAAGCTGAAACTGTAGCCAGACCAGAAGATCATTATTCAATCTCACACTACCAGCAAGAGCAAAAAGAATTAGAAATCAAACAAGATCAAATAATGGAAGCCAGGTTGATTTATCCAGCAGAAGCCAATAAACATGTTCAGTTTGAAGTCGGACCTTATCAATGGTTCAATCAAAACTATATTCCGCATGAAGACAATTCTGATCAAGTAATTCAATACTCTGAAGAAGACTTCAGCCTTATTAACTCTTTTTATGGAGCCAGCCACTTTATCAAAACAAATCCCTGCAGCCCTAATTTCAAGAACCTGAAACAAAAGCTTGATACTCTACTCAATTAAGGCTTATCATTGGGTCATTGGGGTACAATAGTAATAGCTCATGAAATATAGAGAACTAGCATTGGATGACGATTTTAGTCTCAATCCAGAGTATCAGGCAAAGCTTGATGTAATTGAAAATGGTGGACTCAACGGTGAAATGATCGATGAGACCCATCACTTCGACCAGTTCTTTCCTAGTTTAGAAAAATTCCTGCGCAAGGCAGTTGAATATTCGCAAAATCCAAACAAGACAGTCAACATGAACTACCTTGACTATGGAATTCATGTGCCTGATGAACTTGGAGTCGAACAAGAAGCTATCGACTACGTCTTGCCATTCTATAATTCTATTGATAGCCGGACTGGACTTGATTGGCGCAATGTTATGCCGATCACTTTGCTGCCTGCTGTACTCGGTGCACTGGGTGCAGTCATTGTTAACCCCAACCTAGTTACTTCTAAGTACGGCAAACGCGCTAATGAACTGGAGTTACGGGTTGTTAAGTCACTCGCTAAAATCCTAGGTTTCAAGGATATTGCCAAAGCTGGTGGGCTCTCACTGGAAGGTGGTACCAAAGGTAATATGTACGGTTATATCTTTGGGCTGCGCAAAGCCTTCCCGCAGATCAAAGAAACTGGTTTGATGGATCTCAAACAAAAGTTTTTGTTCATTAATTCTCAAGCTGGACATTTTTCTAATTTCACCAACCTTGCTGCAATTGGTGTTGGTCGTCAAAATTCTATTCGTATTCCTTGTAATAGTAGTGCCACTATCAATATAGAAAAACTACGTGAGACTCTTGGAAATTGTATGGAAAACGGCATCGTGGTGCCAACAGTCTTGGTTACAGTAGGTACCACTGACGCCTGTGCTATTGACGATGTCAAAGCTGTTAGAGAGGTCATAGACCAAGTTTCAGCCAAATTTCCTGAGATGCACAAACCACATCTGCATATTGATGCAGCAATTGGCTGGGCTTTTGCTTTCTTCAATGACTATGATTGCAAAACTAATCCTTTGCACTTCACCGAATCATTTATTCACAAACTACCTGAAATTCAAAACAAAGTACGCCATCTCGGTTTGGCAGATTCAATCACTGTTGATGTTCACAAAACTGGTTTCACTCCATATAGTTGTAGTTTCTTGGTTGTTAAGAACAAAGAAGATTTTGAACACTTAATGTGGGATGCTAGTGAGTTTAAGTATTTTGATCCAAGTGAAGCTAAGATTGCTCCGGTGCAATACTCCCTTGAGTGTACTCGTAGTAGTATTGGTATCTACTCTGCTGCTATGGCTTTCAACACCCTTGGCATAGAGGGTTACCAAACTCTTTTGGGAGCTAGCTTACAATATTCTGATATGCTCAAGCATAAATTTATGAGCTTCCGTAATATCGGCGTGATCAATACTTCACTAGGTTTCACTACTTTGTTTAGACCTTATCCAAGTTTCGTCCAAAATGCTGAAGCACTACTAGAACGTGAGGTCACCGACGAAAATTTCCAAAAGCAATCCAAGAGACTCTCTGAGTTTGTAGATGATTTTTATAAATTCTGGGAATTGCACAAAAAACCAGATACGCCATTGCTTGATCACATCAAATCAGGTGCCTGGGGGCAATATGGAAATCATGATTACGAGCTTACTGCTTGGAAAGCCTACCTGCTAAATCCTCGCGCTGGTAGATATATCAAAGATTTTCTAGAAGAATTTCTAGCTCTGCGTAATGAATACGAGCGTCAATTGCCAGAAGAATACTTAGCTGAACTTAAGGTGATGCTGGAAGAATAAAGGGTTTGCACCTATAAATAAAGCTAAACTTGTGGCTTTATATAGCAGTCACAGTCTATAATAGGGGGCAATATGAAATTAGTTAGAAATTTAGCTTTAGCAACAAGTTTAATACCAGCAGCAGTAAGCAATGCTGGAGATGAAGAGGGCAAGTTTGTAAGACCAAGACCAGGTTCAGTGCCTGGAGCAATAAGAAGGCAAACCGAAGAGCGTCCACCTAGTGCTACTATTCTTGGGCTTAGACCCGCCGAAGAGAAAACTCCTAGAGCAACAATAACTGGAGTACATGTCCCAGGAGAAGCTCGTATAGAAGTACCTGAAACTGTGAATAGGCCTAAAGCCAAAATTGCTCAGCCGCCAAAACTTGAAGATAGATTTGCACCAATTTATGATCCACATGCTCAGATGAAACGGGATGAAGCCAATGGCGCCAGAATTGCCAGTAATGACGGTCCTGATTCTGAAGTTCAGCAAACTGGAAACTGGAGACCAACCGAACCCTTGAGAGTCTTTCCTCCGCAAGATGCCAAGCCAAGCATACCTGGTCCGGCACCAGCACCTAAAGTTAGAGCCAACTTTACTGAAGGTGGACCTAGTGTCCCAAATAACTAAACTGATATCATTTAGCTAGATGCCTGCAAGCTTCAGCAATATTGATTATTTAATCGTACTTGGCTATTTTGCCTTGGTATTTATTGCTGGCTTTCTAATCAAACCAGCTAAAAAAATAGAAAACTATTTCCTTGCTGGGCGTAAACTCACACTGCCAATGTTTATAGCTACTTTGGTAACCACTTGGTACGGTAATTTCCTCAGTATGGGCGAGCTAGCTTACTCACAGGGATTAGTGATGTGGTTAACTCAAGGTTTCTTTTGGTATCTCGTCTACTTCTTTGTAGCGTTTTTC
>JAPPOW010000129.1 GCA_028817775.1 Candidatus Melainabacteria bacterium
ATCTTGGTAATCACGTGATAACGATAACGGTTACGAATCTTGGAAATCAAAGCTTCTGTTGGTCCTAGGATAGAAGCCTTGTTATCACAGAGATCATAAATTAACTCGTGAACCTGGTTAGAGACTTGGATTGCTTGAGGCTCTGATTCTGAGCTGACTAGAAATCTAATCAATTTAGAGAAAGGTGGATAGCAAAGGGCTTCACGTAGTTCAATCTCTTGTTCATAAAATCCCTGGTAATCTTGGGCTTGAGCAAAAATCAAAGCTTCTCGTTCTGGTTGATAAGTTTGAAAAATCACTTGCCCCAATTTATCACGTCGTCCTGCTCTACCAGCTACTTGAGTAAGTAATTGAAAACCACGCTCATCAGCTAAATAATCAAGCTGGGCAAAATTAGTGTCTGCTGATATCACCCCAACTAAAGTTAGATTGGGATTGTCTAAGCCTTTGGCTATCATTTGGGTGCCAATGAGAATATCAACTTCTCCATTCTTGAAATCTTGCCAAGTCTTGATATAGTTGTTGCCCTGACGTGAACTGTCACTATCTAATCTTCTCACCCTTGCTTCAGGAAAGGCTTTGATGACTTCTTGTTCAAGTTTCTGAGTACCTAAGCCGAAGAACTTGATTGCTCGTGATTGGCATTGAGGGCATTCTTGAGGATGGGCTTCTGTTTCGCCACAATGGTGACAAAGCAAGGCTTGTTTGTCCATATGGTAAACAGTCTTGCTGTCACAGCTAGAACACTTATAGATATGACCACAGTTGCGGCAAAATACATGAGATGCCGCCCCGCGTTTATTGAGAAATAGAATCGTTTGTTCTTGCTTCTCTAACCTGTCTAAGATCTGTGAGTGTAAAAAACGCGAGAAGATACTTTTGTTGGCATTGTTGAATTCTTCGCGCATATCAACAATTGTTACCTTCGGCAGAGGGTAATCATTAACACGCTTGCTTAGTTCTACTAGTTTATAATCATTGAGCTCTTGCTTAGCTTTGTAATAAGTTTCTATACAAGGAGTTGCGGAGCCTAGAATTAAGTGGCAGTCATTTAGTTCAGCTCGTCGCTCGGCTACTAAGCGAGCATGATAACGAGGAGCGGGACTTTCTTGCTTGTATGAATTTTCGTGTTCTTCATCAATTACAATTAAACCTAAGCTTTTGACAGGAGCAAAGATTGCAGAGCGAGCTCCAATCACTATCTTAGCTTCGCCAGCCACCAAAGCCTCTACACTTTGAGATTTTTCTGATGTCTTGAGTGCACTATGCCAAACAATGATACTATCCTTGCCAAATCTTTGACTCAGTCTTTCAAGTAATTGTGGTGCCAGAGCAATTTCTGGCACTAGTACTATAGTTGATCTATTCTCCGCTAGAGTATCAGCAATGAGGCGCATATAGACTTCAGTCTTACCACTGCCAGTTACTCCATGCAAAAGAAATTTTTTATTCTGGCTAGCTTGGATAGTTTCTAAGACTTGGTTTTGTTCTTCAGTAAGTTCTGGAATTGTGCCGGGTTCAAGTTCTTGCAAGAATTCAAGCGGGCTAGTTTGTTTTCGATTCTTGTTTATTGGATTGAGGTAAGTTTGGCTAATCAAATTTTTCTTCTCAAGCTTTCGTAATTCTTTGCGTAAGTCAGATTCTTTGAGCCCAGATAAAGTTTTGAGTCTTGCCCACTTAGCTTTGTGGTTGCGTGCACGGATTAACCCTTGAACTACTGGACTTGCGTCTTGGCTCTCTGGATCTAATAAAGTAATTTCTTTGGTAGCTTTGGGTAAAAGTGCAGATGGCAGTAAGCTGGCACAAGCTTCAGAATATGAACTCGAGTAGTAATTGGCTGTAAACTTGATTAGCTCCAAGAGCTCTGTTTCAAAATTTAAAGTTCCAGCAGCAAGGTCATCGATTTCTCTTATCTCAAAACCTAGCTCTTCATTTGATAATTCATTATAAATCTCAGTAACCAAGCCACTAGCCCGTTGATTGCGGAAGGGCACAAAGACTAATGAGCCCACTGCAAGCTTATCTCTTAGGTTTTCAGGGATTTTATAGGTCAGCTGATCACTAAAATTTTGTAAAGAGCTGGTCAATATGGTCTTGCAATACGGCATCTTTTGATATTATTGTAGCTCGACTGAGGGTTCCTTGTGAGTTTGATTCGTTTCGCAAGGTTTAGGGCACTTAGCTCAGTTGGTAGAGCATCTCGTTTACACCGAGGCGGTCGGAAGTTCAAGTCTTTCAGTGCCCACCATTCTACCGAAACGTAGTCGCATAGATACTGCAGCGCCACCGAGGACGGTTATAGCTGGCAGAGCCAGCTAACTGTGTGCGGGTACCAGGGAAACGGAGCCTTTAGAGTGGCTCCGTCCGGGATCAGATAGGTAGTGATATACACCTTCTAGCTATACCATGGCGGTCGGAAGTTCAAGTCTTTTGCTAGCTACCATAGAAAAACTCAGACTAGATCCAATAATTTTTGTACTGATCTACAAGAGTTTAAGCAATGAGTAACAGCCCCGCTATCATCCTTAATATCCGGGCCAACTGCCACACCATAAGTTTGGATCTGGTCGCTTCGGTATCCTTGGAGAGACTTCATTGCTTCAAGATCAGGTTTTGAATCACCAAAGTAATAAATTTTGAGTGGTCTATCGGTTTGAGGTCTTGCTTCTAAAATCTGCTCAATGAACTTTGTCATTGAGCCACCTTTGCATGGAGGCTCTTCAGGGTAGTAGGCGATATAGCCATCATGAGTGTAATCAAAGCTAAAGCCACTATCAGCAATAATTTTTTCATTGGCAGCTTTGAGCTTATCAATCAGTTCAAATAAATCAGGATTGCTCATCAGTGCATAAATCGCACCATTGATATTGTGAACTATATAGTCATCTCGACTAATACCCCACTGATCAAACTGATTTATTAGTCTTTGTTTGACTGCTTCTCTTTGTGGGTCTACTTGAGGGCTAGCTTTCTCGATTGTTCCATTCTCTAGAATACGTTCGTAACCATAACAAGCAAGACCAGGGATACCTAGGCTAAGAACATTCTTGGCTCTTGTTAGTTCAGGACTACCTCTACCAGTGAAGAAATAGAGCTCTCTATTTTCTGCTTGGTTGAGGCTTTGCAGACCTTCGGCGACAGCAGGCTCAAGATCAGGATTAATCACTCCTGTCATATAAAGGTTTTGATCACGCAGGGTTCCATCAATATCAAAGATCACTATATGATCAGAGCTATCATCTTTGACTAACTCTGCCAAGCTGTCAATTGCAGTTCTATCATCTGTGCAATTTAAAATTTGTTTTGCTTCCAAGATAGATTTAAGATTTTTGTCCTGAGGACGAATGAAGTGAATTTGAGTTTGAGAACTTTCATTGTAATTAAGAATCAAGTCATCAACAA
Source organism: Candidatus Melainabacteria bacterium (assembly GCA_028817775.1). GTDB lineage: Bacteria > Cyanobacteriota > Vampirovibrionia > LMEP-6097 > LMEP-6097 > JABHOV01. The sequence goes on from JAPPOW010000129.1 coordinate 3,403, forward strand.
AATCACAAAGCTCACTTGGATTCATAGTTCTGATTTGATCAAAATCAATTTCTACTTGTTCTTTAATTGAAAAATCGATATTTCTATCTTCGGCAAAAAAACTTTGACAGAGATAAAGCCCCAATGCTCTAACTTCATTTTGCAAAGCAGAGTAAGCAACTAGTTTTGTACTTGGGTAGTCTGTGTTGCTTTCTTGCTTGATAAAAGAACTAAGTAGCAAGTCCAGATAATCAAAGAATTGGGATTTGCGATCAGCAAAACTTTGAGCAATTGTGTTTGGAGCAAATAGTGTTCTGGTGATAGCAGTCGACATAAGATCTTTTATAATCTAGCGTAATCACCCGGGCTTAAAATAAAACCATTATTAAGCTCTGAAATCAGCCACTAGTGCTAGACCTTCTGTATGACCAGAATTTAAGCCACAAAGTGGCATAAATAGCTTATGGCGCTTGACCCAAATCAAGAAGAATTACTAGCAAGTTTAGTCAATGGACTAAGTACTAAAGCTGCTGAGACTTTAAGCAATCTCTCAGGTTTGCAAATTAAGCTTGAATTTCTTGGTCAAGAATCAGAGAAAACTGCTGGCGAAACAATTGAAGCAGTAGAAGCAACTGTTATCGCTCACGCTAGTGTCGCTGGTGCCAAATTAAATATAATTCTTGCTGCAAAAGATGCAGGCTCTATCGCTAATATGGTTCTCGGAAATCCTGAACCTGCTACTGAATTTCCTGAGGAGATGCACTCTCCATTTATTACTGCTCTAACTGAAACTTTAACTGCTTGCTTAGCTGATGCTAAGTATGCATTTGATCCAGCAAGTATCGCTATTCAAGTTCTTGATCCTGCTAACCCAGAGTCAATGCAATTAGGTGAACTTGGTGGGGCTCCAAAACATGCCTTAGCTTTTGGGATGGGCTCTGAATCTGGTCATGAGATCAAGCTTCAAGCAGAGCTACCTGCAAGCTTGGTTCTAACATTATTACCAGGTGGAGAAACTGTTGGTGATGTAATGGGCGCAGAGTTTAGTGAGATTGTTGATGATCATAACCCTGATGCAGTTGATGAGAAACACAACTTAAATCTCTTGATGGATATTGAGCTTGGCTTGATTGTTGAGTTAGGACGTTCCAAGATGCATTTGCGTGACATTCTTAAATTAACCAAAGGTTCA
>JAPPOW010000152.1 GCA_028817775.1 Candidatus Melainabacteria bacterium
GAATTCTTGTCCCCTGGAGGCTAGGAAATATTCAGGTATTAAGTGTGTACTGGTGCCAGAATCTGAGTAGCTACCCACCATGTGTTTTGGATGTTTGATTGAGTCAGGTGGTAGTAGTCCTTCCAGTTTAAATTCACCGCTATGCATCAGATGGATTTCAAGCATAGAGGCAAGAACATTAATTTCTTCTGGACTGAGCTTCTCTCCATTTGCAATTTTCTCAAGGCCTTCGTGGATTAAGCCTACAAAGCCAAGATCCTTAAAATCAGCTTGATTACTGAAGCTAATCTCTCTAGCTTGATCATCTTGGATTAGGATTTCAAACTCAGTATCCTTGACTGTATCAAGTTTATAAGTTCTGCCAAACCTAATATAAATATTGTTTGGCAAATCTTGATTTTCATCAGGATTTGATCGGAAGAGGCTAATTGAACCTGCGGGTTTGGTCTCATCATCAAGCTCGTTACGAGGACTATGTTCGGAGATTTCAAGATCATAGCTAACACCATTAATTTTTAGAGCATTTTTGATCCTTTCTTCAAATGATCCCCCGTCACAGTTATAAAGCATGAGCTCAGCTTCTTTAAGTTCAGGGTTAAGTGAAATTAATTCATCAATGTACGCATGAATTTGAGGAAGGATGGCATCAAAGACTCTTTGGAAAGCTTGAACCTCAGTTTCTAATTGTTGACTACACAAGGCTCTTGCTTTTGGATTGGTAATTATTGCTTGCCCTTTTAAAGCTTTTAGTTCTGCTGACCGGCCTTCATCTATTGATTGATAGTTAGGAATCGCATCGATTTGGACTGATCTAGTTGTGGGAAGATTTAAGTGCATCAAGATAATTGTACTAACTTTGGTTCAGATTGTCAAGGAATACTGCTATAATTGCTGATTCATGACCAAAAAGATACTGTTTTTAGGACCAGCAGGCTCAGGCAAGGGCACTCAATCAGCAAAATTAGCTGAGAAATTTGGTATCGAGCACCTCAGTACTGGTGATTTGATTCGTGGTGAGATCAAATCTGGTTCTGAGCTTGGCAATAAAGTTAAGTCAATCGTTGAAGCTGGACAATTAGTTTCAGACGATATCGTTAATGAAATTGTCAAAGCCAAAGTGGCTAATTTAGATGCTTTCATTTTGGATGGATACCCGCGTACTAAAGGTCAGGCAGAGTTTTTCTCAACTGTAAGTGACTTAGATTTTATTTTTGATTTAGAGGTTGACTCTGAGGCTTTAATAGAGAGACTTACAGGCAGACGTATGTGCGGCAAGGAGAATGACAAAAACTGCAAGGGTACTTTTCATACCAAGTTTAATCCTCCTCAAGCAGAAGGCAAGTGTGATCTTTGTGGCTCCCCGCTATATCAGCGTAAGGATGATACAGAAGAAGCAATTAATAAACGCCTAGGTGGTTATGAAGCTGAAACTGGTGCTCCGCTTAATGAATTCTATGGTGCTAAAGTTAGTAAAGTTAATGCTAACCGCAAGCCTGATGAGGTTTTTGCTGATATTGAATCTAAATTACAGGTGAGCGTTTAGTAAGATCCTGACGCCCTTCGGGCTCAGGATGACAGTGGGAAGTAGGCTCAGGATGACAGTGGGAAGTAGGCTCAGGATGACAGTGGGAAGTAGGCTCAGGATGACAGTGGGAACTGGGCTCAGGATGACACTACCACTTAAACTCATCTAGAGCGAGCTCGTTAACTGGTCCTTCTAGATTATCAAAATTACCTTCATCGTCAAAAATACCAAGCTCCATGGCTTTGCCCATATTTAAGACCTTGACCTGTTGATTATGCTCAATAGTGATACGAGGTTCGATGAATGGATCTTCGGGCGCATCAATTTTAGTAATTTGCCAAGGACCAATGTAAGAACCAACAATCATTTCTTGTGTGTTCTCCTTGGTCTTGTCCATTGCTTTGGTTGCAAGTTTCAAGATTTTTTCCTTGGTAGTATCTTCAAGAATATCAAAGACCGCTTCTTGGTAATCAACCAAGGCAATTGTATTCTCGGTTGAAGTGAGCACCCCAATCAAAGTTGCTCTGAAAGCCTTGCGGCGATAAGTATTTGGTTTCTGGTTCTTGATCATTTCAAGTTCGGCGGCTTTGACCATATCAGCTAAGACTGAATCAGGCAGCATGAACGGGTTTTGGCGACCAGCTTCATAGTACATATCTTTGATCAAGACGGTCTCACCACTAATGCTACTAAAGTTTTGGTTGCTAAGCTCCCAAATTGGGATTTGTTCTTTTTCTTGTAAGACAATCTTCTTACCCTTGCTACGGCGAGACTTGCGGTCACGACCACGCTTGGAACTGTAGTCACGTGAGAACATGGCTTGGAAACCATACCAACCTCCGATAAGAAGCAAGACTGAGACTAGAATTAGCACATTGCGGTTAAGCCCAGGTTTTTCTTCTTCCTCTTCATTGAGATCAGCTTCACTCAGACCTTCTTCACTATAGTCATAGGTAGTGAAAGTTCTAAACGGCAAAGTCTCCTCTGTCTCATCGATGATATTAGCTACTGGATCTGAAGCTGGTGCTTCTGAGTAATCATTGTAGAGAGCATCGACACTTTCTTGTTCAAACTGATCATCAATTGCTTCAGCAAGAGGTTCGGTGACAGACATCAAGCCCTCTTCTTCTTCAGTTGCTGCTGCAGGCTCAATACTTTCTTCAACTGGTTGTGGGCTGCTTTGAGCTTCTTGCTCTGCCATCAATTCATCAATGCTAATTGGACCTTCATCATCTTCTGCTTTAGGACTTGTGAGTTCGAGCTCAGGTTCTGGCTCTGTTTTTTCTATTGCTTCAAAATCTGGTAATAAATCTTCAACTGGGGCTGCTTCTGGTTCGGTTGGCACCAGGTCAGGTAATGGTGTCTCGGAGACAGGTTCTAAGTCAGGGATTGGTGGCTCAGGTTCAGAACTAGCCGACTCGTTAGCGAAGTCATCAGAAAATAAATCTTCAACATCAAATTCTTCAGGTTCAGCAGCTGCAGCTGACGGCTCTGATGCTGGAGCGTCAGGCTCCGGCTCAGGGCTATCCTGAGTAAAGGCTGAAAGCGGAATTTCACCATCTTCGTTTAACTGCTCCTCCAGTGGGACTGAGTCCTTAGGCGGCCAAGAACTAGCCTCCTCATCGGAGAAGTCAAAAAACGATGGTTTTTCTTCTGGGTTTTTGTCCTCTTCTGACATTTAGGTTAACGAGTCGGAGGCACTACCCTCATTAACTCTTCAACTGTAGTTTTCTTTTCAAGCACCTTGTCCACAGCCGCGTTGTAAAGAGTAGGCATTTTCATCTCAGTCATGGACCGGCTAAGTTCTTCCACGCCAGCACCTTGTGAGATGACATGCTTCATGTCCTCAGTAAGCGGCATCATTTCAAAGATACCTTCTCTACCTGAGTATCCTGTATTATTACAATTTTGACAACCCTTATTCCTTACTAATGTAACGGATTCACTGATGCCAAGTTGCTTATTCTCTTCTTCTGTAGATTGATACTCTTCATGACAGTGCGGGCAAATACGGCGCAATAGACGTTGAGCCAGAACACCGACCAGGGCACTTGAAACAAGATAAGGCGGCACGCCCATGTCAATCAAACGAGTCACAGTACTTGGAGCGTCATTGGTGTGCAAGGTACTTAGTACCAAGTGACCAGTGAGGGCAGCCTTGATTGCAATCTCAGCAGTTTCTTTATCACGAATCTCACCCAGCATGACAATGTCCGGGTCTTGACGGAGGATGCTTCTTAGACCTGCAGCAAAGGTTAGTCCGGCTTTGACATTAACCTGAACTTGGTTAACGCGAGCCAACTGGAACTCAACCGGATCTTCAACCGTTACTACGTTCTTTGAGGTATCGATTAATTTAGCCAAGCTAGTATACAAAGTAGAAGTTTTACCAGAACCAGTTGGACCAGTAATCAAAACCATACCTTGTGACATTCCGAGCCATGATTCAAACTCAGGAATAATTGTTGTCGGCATCCCTAGGTCAGTTAATTCTAAGAAAGAATTTTCGTGAGGTAGTAGACGAACTACACATTTCTCACCGTGCAAAGTTGGCAGAGTGGAAACACGCAGGTCTAACTTAGAACCATTGATGTTTTCAGTAACACGTCCGTCTTGTGGGATTCGTGATTCGGCAATATTGAGGTCTGCAATAATTTTGATACGAGCGAGCATGATTTTACGGTAATCATTTTGCGGGTCACATTTATATTTGCAAATATCACGCAGCACACCATCGATACGAAATCGAGTGATCAAGACGTCTTCGTATGGCTCCCAGTGAATATCAGAAGCGCCGCTCTTGGCAGCTTCTAGTAAAATTCTTCTCACCTCATTACCAATTGAGTTCTCATCGTTGGCGTTAATTTGCACATTGGGAATTGCTTTGAGTGATTCGGCAAGGTTTGCACCAAGCTGTCCAGTTTCCTTACCACCGTTGTTAGCGCCACCATCAGCGTCTCGCTTTTGTACAAAGTCCCAACTGCGTTGATTGATTTTGATTAGTTTTAATTCTGAGTTTCCAGCAACTTCTTTGAGCTTTGCTGGTAGTTCAGCAGTTGCAGTTTCAGAGCATGCTACATAAAGTTGACCTTGCGAGAATAGTAAAGGAAGAGCTTGCTCTTTAGGCCAGCCAGCCTTCATCGAATTGATTAAGTTTTGATCTAAGTAATCAGGATTAAGTTCACGCTGAGCGTTAACAAGTAGTTGTAATGCTTCCTTAAGTGAAGCTTGGTTACGTTGCAAAATTTGATAAGCTGAGAGTTCTTTGGTTGCCATGAGGTTATTCTATTGTGGCCGGTGATTAAATCTCCAGATAGCTTGCTATTAGAGCGTGAAGATCACTGACCTTATTAATAAGATACCCAGCCTGGCTAGCTTTGATACGCTTTGATACCTGGGAAGATAATCCCCCGTAGTGATTTACAGCTTCAAAGGCGTAATTATCGGTTAAATCATCACCAAAGTAGGTTAGATAATGCGCCGGGTGCTGCGACTGAAGATGATGGATTGCCATGCCTTTGTTAATATCTTTAGGCAAGAATTCAAAGAAGTCTCTACCTTCTTGGATACGAAAAATTTCTTGGAAGCTGGTGGCTAGTTGATGTAGTTTGCTGAGTAGTGGCTCAGGATTAGGATGATTGATGTAATGAATAGTTAGTGAGATTTGTTTGGCTTCAAATTCAATATCACTCTCTTGTGCTAGTTCGGCTTGGATGCTTTGCAACTGATCTTGATACTGATTGTCTGTGATTTCTTCACCCATCTCAGCCCCATGAGTACCAAAGAGTTTTATTCTCGGGTCAAGTTGATCATCAATTAGGAGTTTGAGATTTTTGAGCTGGCGTCCAGTGATAATTGCCACAGGTTGTTTCATTATTAGTTGATTGAGTAAGTTTGCAGTTTGAGCTGGTAACTTCCCTGGGCTAACTATATTTTCAGTGGCAAGGTCAACTAAGGTGCCGTCATAGTCAAAACAAAATAGAATTTTGCTTTGGTCTTGGGTTAGTTCTTGGAATTTTTTTGTAGTAAGTTCTTGTATTTCGGTCCATGGTTTTGGTAGAAAGTCTTCGATAACTTTGGCATTGATTTTTTGATCAGTGTAGTTAGTGTTCGAGTTCTCCATGAAGCTATCTCAATTCTAGCTTGTTTTTGATTTGGGTCTAGTGCTTATTACTAGTACCCAGGAACTGTCATTGCGACCGCGAGCCAAAGGCGTGGCGGGAAGCAATCCAGTTGATTTTTCTGGATTGCTTCGTCGTAAACTCCTCGCAATGACCCAAGGCTTTCCAATTGCTTGTATACCTCTTATCCTGTTAAAATTAGGCGCTATGAGTCTTGAACAAGAACTTACAGCCGATGGTTCTATTACTTATTTCAATTCTGATTTTGGTGAGAGTTATCACTCCAAGCATGGTGCTTATAGGGAAGCTTTGGAGAAGCATGTTCAAGCTTGTAAGATTCCAGAGCTTGTTGCTAAACAAAACGAGTTGAAGATTTTAGATTTTTGTTTTGGGCTTGGTTATAACTCGGCAGTTGCGATCGCTGAAGCTCTCAAAGTTAATCCAGAAATTAAAATTGAAATTATTGCTTTGGAAAATGATAGAGAGATACTTGAGAAAATTACTCAGATTGATTCAGTAGATTTTTCAGGTTTGGTAGAGAAGCCTATTCTTGAAACTGAAAACTACCGGCTTGAGCTGCTGCTTGATGATGCCAGGCTGAGTATTGATAAACTTGATAATAATTACTTCGATGCCATATTTTTTGATCCCTTTAGTCCTAAGGTTTGTCCAGAACTTTGGCAGCCAGAATTGATTGCCGAAGTTGTTGCCAAGGCTAGACCTGGTGCTCATATTTCTACCTATAGTAATTCTAGGGTGGCTAAAGATGGTTTTTCTCAGGCTGGTTGTAAGCTGCATGAGGGACCAAAGTGTGGGCGCCGTAATGGTGGGGTGCTTGCTCTGAAGTGATATAATAAGTAGCATGGATAGTTTAGGGCCAGTAATGATAAAAACCCTGCCTATGGTCATGGGTGCTAAGTCTGAAGTAGCAGAGCATTTCTCTGATTTATTACCCAAAGCTGAAAGAACAGCGATCTATATAGGTCCGGATCAAGTTCGTACGCCAGCTGCAAAGGACGTTCTTTGCCATCAGTCTGCGCTCAGGGGAGCGGACCCCTGCCAAGAGAGTCCCTTCTTGATCACTGTTGCACAAGAGGACAGACCAAAACTATCTGCTGGTCTTGATAGTTTTTTAGCTTGGTTGGAAGCTAGGATTACTGGTCTCGTGAGACCTGAACAAGCAGCCCAGTTGGACTTTATTAATATTGCAGACGAAGCTGCATGTGACTTTGTAGATACTTCAATTGCTGTTAATGGGCGTTCAGTGCCTGTTCGAATTGGCTCGGAGCAGATTTGGCATGATGAATTGTTGAAGTTTGAGAGTGACCTAGAGCTTGAGAAGAGACCAAGCGGGCTTCGTAGTACTTCAAATCATCCAGCTTTGTTGATGTCAGAGTATCTACTACAAAAGGCACAGTTGGAAGAAACAATTCCTGCTTAACTTAGTTGGTATATTAGTGGAAAACCCTTGGTTGACAGCAACGCATTATCTTATGTATAATATGAGCAATGAGTTCAAGCAAGCCAGTTATTCTTTTTTTGAGCCAAGATGATGAACGTAAACAAAAGTTTCGTAGTCTTGTCGGTGCAGATGGTGCAGTCGATTTTCAAACCCCTGACTGTCGTCCTTTTGAACAAAGAGACTATAGGCGTTCATATGCAACAGGTTTTGATGATGTTCCTGCAGTTGGGATTTGGATTGATAAACAGGATAGTTTTGCTGAGAAAAGACGTTTAGAGGCAATGCAATTAGCTCATAATATTGTAGTTTCAAACGAAGACAGGCCTGTATTTGTTGTTAGTCCTTCTGAAAATACTGATGAAGTTTCGGATGAGATGCAAGCTTTGGACACAGGTGTGACGAGAAGATATGGACAAGCTGCTTTTAGCCCTCAAGCTAGAGAGGTTGTATCGGATTTGGTTGTTGAGGGTAGTGTTTTTAGACCTAATCCAGCAGAAGATATGTCTGTTGATGTAATTACACGCTTTATTGATACATTAGTAAAATCTGGACATAGTTAGGTTCTTGGTATAATCCATTTCAGTGATGCCAACTATGACCCAATCAGAAGAACAGTTTAAACGCTCAACTAGTTACCTCATGCCTTTTGAGAAATTACATGGCTTGGGTAATGATTTTGTGGTGGTCAATGCTGCTCACTTGCCGCTTGATTCCAGCGAAGCTTATGAGAAGGATTTGACGGTGAAGATTTGTGATCGTAAGCGTGGGATTGGTGGTGATGGTTTGATCATTATCGATCAAGTTAAGGATTCTGATCAAGCGATTCGCTCTTGGAGATTTTATAACGCTGATGGTTCCGTCGCTGAGATGTGCGGCAATGGTGTGCGCTGCGCTGGAAAGTATATCTATGAACATGGTTTAAGCGGAGAGGAAACTAATTTCAAACTTGAGACTTTGGCTGGTGATATTGGACTTGAACTTTTGGCTGATGAAATGGTCAAAGTAGATATGGGCGGTCCACGTGAGATTACTGAGAAACAAAAGCTTGAAGTCGATGGCTTTGGTTTTGATTATGACTTCGTTTCTATGGGTAACCCACATGCTATTGCTTTCTTTGATGATATCGATGCTGTTAAAGATCATGGTAAAGCAATTGAAATTCACTCTAATTTCCCTAACAAAACTAATGTTGAGTTTGCCAAGATTATTAGTCCTGAGCAAATTAAATTAGTAGTTTGGGAGCGCGGTTGTGGTTTCACAGAGGCTTGTGGTACTGGTGCTTGCGCTACTGTAGTTGCTGCAGTGCTGCGTGGTCATTGCCAGAAAGATACTGATATTACTGTGGAGCTACCGGGTGGTAATTTAATTGTTCGCTGGGATTCAGTGGCTGAGACTATCTTTATGACTGGTCCAGCGGAGCTGAGCTTTATTGGTTATTTCAATTCTTGACTTTACCCAAGAGAACTTCATCAGTATCCAAAGAAAGATCAACATAGGCAAGCTCTTCAGTCTTGCTGAGCTCTATCATCTTAGGCACTACAGTTTCTAGGCGCCGAACTCGCTCAAATAATTCTGGCTCCATCATACCAGCGATGAATTTGAGTTTATTACTATAAAAGAAGACATTATTAATGCGATTAACTCTGATTAGGCGAATATGCCCTAGCTCATTGCCATTACTAATATTACTGGCAATGAGATTTAGGTTGTCATTAATCAAGTCATGGGAGTCTTTGAGGGCTTTGAGTTCACCGGCATCAAGTGCTCTAGTACTCATTAGTTCAACTAAGTCAGTTTGGCTTTGATAAAAATCATCATAGATTTTAGTAATAGCCTCTGAATTAAAACTTGCTGCTTGCATTTTAGATTCAATTAGAGTTTGAGCTTGATCTCCTAGTAATTGATCACGATACAATGCCCAAGGTTTAGCTTCTTCAATATGAATTGCTAGTTTTAATTGAGGCACTAGAGTAGTTTTGACTTTGGCTACCTTGATTAGCGGGGATTTTTCTAGTAGACTAGAGATCTTTTGGGGATTGATTTCTAGTATTGATTTATTTTCTAATCCAAGAGAAGCAATTTGGCTCTCAATCTCAGCAACACTAATGCGTTTGAGACCAATAATCTCGTGCTCTAGTTCTACTGGTTTGATTAGTAAATAAATTATGCCAGCACTGAGTAGCAGGAATAGGATTGTGCTTAATATATTACGAGGCATGGATTTATTATGGCATATGGTTGCTTTGCAACCTGCGTATGGTCATTTCATTCCCTGCCTATGCTTCGCTGCAAATAGCAGGCGGAGCCATACGCAGGAGCTTCAGCTCCATATGCAGGGAGCAAAGCGACCATACGCCAACACTCACCTTCCACAAATATTCTTAAAACTACAAAGCTGACAACTATCAGTATCATCAGTCTTGCCAAATTCATGAGCCAAAATTGCGCCATGCATGGTTTTGATTTGAGCTTTGAGCTCTTCTAGATCCTCATGCCTGACTTCAATTGTTTTACGGACAAAGCCTTTGGTCTTGCTTTGCTGAATAAAATCAATTTCACCGTTGAGCATCTTGAATTTGGCTAGTCCTTCACGCAAGCCAAGTTCACACAAAAGCTGGTAAAAAACAATTTGTCTATGGTAGTCACCACCTGCTTTGAGTGCAGTAGATTTACCATCTGGATTACCAGTTTTGTAATCAATAACTTTGACTTCATTACTATCATTAAGAATTTCAATCTTATCGAGTTTACCTGTCAGCTCAATACCATCAAGATTAATACCTTTGTTGCCAAAATCATACTCTAGCTCTAATTTGCTGCCAAAATTAGCTTGATATTGCTTATAGTAGCTAGTTAGAGCTTCTTCTCCAATTCCAAGGACATCCTTGTGCTCTTGTTCTGGTAGATATTCATCTTTAAGGTGGTCTTCAAAGCTAGTTAGTAATAGCTTGAGCTCATCGTCTGGATTGCTTCGTCGCTCCACTCCTCGCAATGACGTTTCAAAGTCAAATAAAGCAGCATGCACTGCAGTACCAAAACTAGCATGGCGGTTCTTAGCCTGTGGTACTCGCAAGAGATTTTGATAGAAAAACTTGCGCGGGCAATTGAGGTAATTATTGAGGTGAGTGATTGAGAGCTTGTAGTTAGAAAGCAAACTATCGATATATTCCTTAGCTTCAGTGATGGCGAAATCCTCTGCTTCTTGAAATCTTAGTGGTAATTTTTGTTCTTGCTCGAGTTGTGGCTCTAGTTCAATAGCTTCAACTCGTTCACTTGCCTGCAGATCAGTGATGAATAAACTTGGTACTAGATCATTATTGTTGGAATTCTTGCAATGGTATGAAAGATAGAGTTCTTTTTTGGCTCTAGTCATTGCCACATAAAATAGCCTGCGATCATCTTCATTCTTATTATCGACCAGTAGTGGAGCGGTCTCCTCAACTAGGTTTGGTGGTAGCTTGAGTTTGGCTCTAGCTACCTTGTTGCCCCAGAGTTTGTCCCTACAATTGAGCAAAAATACATGATCAAATTCCAAGCCCTTGGAACGGTGAGCGGTCATTAGCCGGACATAATCACCTTCTGCTTTGATATTACGTGAAGTGATTTTGAGTCCATTGTTGTGAATTAAATCAAGGTGTTTGATCAAATCATCTAGAGTTGGCTGCGATGAGGTCCTGATCCTGACGCTTCGCTCAGGACAGGCTTCCTCAGGATGACGACGCTGCTGCATCTCGACACAAACTTTGATCTCATTAAACAAAGCATCAAGTTTGTTAATTGAGCTAGTGTAACTATCTGACTTGAGCACAAAATCCAAGTAAGCAAAATCCTTGATAATGCGTTCAACTAAAATATCAAGTTTGATATTGGCAGCCAATTGAGTATAAGTGATTATTTTCTCAGCCCAGTCTTTGAATTTATGACTCTTGAGTAAAGTATCAATGAAAGTCTGAGCTTCCTCATCAGTTTTGCGGGGACGCAGACGATTAGCATCAAAAATATCCTTGATGCTGATATCCTTGAAATCCTCTGACTGAGTGATAAACTGGTAATTCATCAAGTTGAACAAGAGCGCAGAGTTGGATTCTGGTTTGTTGATTACTCTAAGTAGATCGAGTAATTGTTGCACTTGTCTATCTTCAAGGATATTGTCACCAGCATCAATACGAGAGCGAATGCCAAGGCGAGCTAGTAAGTTCATAATCTGCTCAGCTTCTTTATTCTCGCGGAAGAGAATAGCAATCTCAGAAGCTTTGCAGCCATTATCAGTCAAAGCTTTGATCTGCTCTGCTATATACTTAAGTTCATCTTCATAAGTTTGAGCCTTGATTAATTTAATTGGCTTAGTTGCATAATTGGCAGCTTCACCTGCTGAGTTTAGGGCTTTGTTGATCTTTGGGATTAGCTTAGAAATTCGCGCTTCATTCTGGTCAATTGCAGTATTGGCTAGATCAAGAATATTTTGTTGGCTTCGATAATTTTCAGTGAGGACTATAAGTTTGACATGCTCTTCAAAAGTTTTGTAGAAATGAATGATATTTTCAAGTGATGCCCCCTGAAAGCGATAGATAGATTGATCATCGTCGCCTACAACGAAGATATTTGGGTTCTTTTGATAGCCTTCTGGACTTTTGGTAAGTAATTCAAGGATTTTGTTCTGAGCAGCATTGGTATCTTGGTACTCATCAGCCAAAATATATAGAGATTCCTCTTGATATTCAGCCAATAAATCGGGGTCATTCTCAAATTGATTAATAACCCGCAAGATCATATCTTCAAAGTCATAGAGCTTATTACTGCGTAAGTGTTTTTGGTATTCACGGTAAACATGCACCAGTTCTTTTTGTTTTGGAAACTGCTTGAGGTTCTTTTGGAAATAATCTTTGACTAGATTTTTGAAGGTGGTGATCCGGTCGGCGCGTTGATAAAAATCTTGGATTAAGGCAGTGAACTTCGATTCTTGATTGCGCACAAATAATTCTTCCAAGAATTTATTACAATCTTCTTCCTTTATGCTGCGAGCATTACGGCTAATAAAATCTTCAATCAAATCTTGGTTGAGATTGAAAAATGTCTCAAGCTCTATAATTGCGTTGTAAACTTGGTCCGGACTGATTGACTCTCGTTTGAGTTCTTGCACAAGGCTAATCAAATCACCGCGATATAAATATGGCTCACCAAATGGTTTGACCGGGCTGGTAGGATCAAGCTCATCGATAATTGAATTAAAGATCTGGATTCTTTCTAGATCAGCAATTGGTTTAATTGTAAGAAATTTATCTGGGTTCTCTTTGATCACTTCATTGCAAAATGAATGAAAGGTATGAATACGCACATAGTAAGCATCAGTACCAACGATTGAAATCAAACGGTTGCGCATCGCTGTCACACCACTCTCGGTAAATGTCAAAGCCAGAATGTTTTGCGGGCTGCATTGTAAGTCTGGATTGCGCAGAATATTAGCGATGCGCATTGCTAATATCTGAGTCTTACCAGTACCAGGACCGGCGATAACCATGACTGGGCCTTCAGTACTATCTACTGCTTCTTTTTGGGCTGGATTGAGACCTTCATAAGAATCTAGAAACTTTGATTCTAGATCTTGCTCAGTGCTAATTGCCATACAAGGACAATTTTACTCTATTCTGATTTGGCAGCTTCTTCTTTCTTCTCTTCGCCTTCAGCAGGAGCTTCAGCAGCGGCTTCTTCACCTTCAGCAGGAGCAGCTTCTTCAGCAGGAGTCGCTTCAATAGTGTGATCCTTACGCTTAGTTTGTGCTTTACAGATCACTTCTTTAGCTGGATCAAGGATTTCAAGTTCTTCGCGATTGACATTAAGATCGTTAAAAGTGATATGGTCTCCATCTTGAGCTAATGAAGAAATATCAACTTCAATTGAATAAGGAATGTGGCGTGGAAGACACTTAACGTGAGCTTCTTTATGTACTGTAACTAAGTCAGCACCAAGCTTAACAGCTTGTGATACACCAACAAACTTAAGAGTGACCTTAGTATTAACTTTGTGACCACGCTTAACTTTGTAGAATTGAATACTTTGTACATCACGGCTAACGTAATCTCTTTGGATTTCTTTGATTAGCACTTCGTGATCCTCTTGACCATCTTGCTTAAGATTAATCAAATGAGTGTAATCCGCAAAGGGAAGGTGCGAAAATTCTTTAGCGTCAAGTTGCAAATTGATCGGCTCAATCTCCGGACCATATAAAGTCACAGGCACTTGACCTTCTCTTCTAAGAGCTCTAGCTTTCTTATTTTCTCTAGGCTTTACTTGTAATTCTATTGCCATAAGGCAGTTATTTTAGCAAATTCGTCATTGGAGATATGTGAATATACATTGTTTCTTTAGACTTTTGGGGGATGGAGGGACTCGTAAATACACCACCTAGACTAGCGAAATTGGTTTAAATAGGGGGAAATTGTTAATAGCTATGGCACTCAACGCGATTAGTGGTCTAGGTACCAATATAATCAATGCTTTTCAGCGTCCTGCAGCTCAAGAAGCTGGAGCCCAGGAGGCTGCTGCAGCTCAAACTAAGCTTGAGAGCAGTACTAATAAAGCTGCTGAGAAACCAAATTTCTTGGAGAAACTTACTTCTTTCACATCTAAATCCAAAGCTAAACCAGAGCTCACTGAGATGCAAGACCGTCTAGCTGGATTGAAAGCTCGCGGTAAAGTAGTATTGCATCACCCACTTGATTCTACCGTCAAATCTTATATCAAAGACCTCAAAGAATTTCTTGGTGATATCAAGGATCATGCTTATGGCTCTGCACGTAGGGATGAACATTTTCAAAAAATCAACATCACGGATAGGAAGCTAGATGAACTCGCTGAAGATTTACTTAAAACTGAAAAAGCCGAACTGGCTCTGCTTGAGTCACTTGGTGAACTTCAGGGTTTGATTGTTGATGTTTATGTATAAAGCAAAACGCTCTAGCGCTGTAGGGCTGTAACGCTCTAGCGGTTCCCTCTGTTCCGTTACAGCCTTAGAGCGCTACAGCGTTACAGCGTTGAATGATATAATCATTCACATGGCACAAGAAGTAACGGATAGTAATTTTGAAGCAGAAGTTCTCAACTCTGAGCTTCCTGTATTGGTAGATTTTTGGGCACCATGGTGTGGTCCTTGCAGAGCACTTGCTCCTACTATCGATAAGGTTGCTGAAGAGATGGCTGGCAAACTCAAAGTGGTTAAACTTAACACTGACGAGAACCCAGAATCAGCAGTTAAATTTAGAATCAATTCTATCCCTAACCTAATTTTCTTCAAAGGCGGTCAGCCAGTGGAACAGATTGTTGGGGCTGTGGACCAACAAAAGATAGAAGAAGCTTTCGCGAAGCTGAACTAGCAAATATAAGGTTCATAACTATGCAGCCAGTGTACTAATGCGGTTTGTTATATCTCGAGCTGTATCGCAAAACATCTTAAGTGTTTGTTTAGCTCTAGAGTCTTTGCTGAACTGAAAATAAGGTTTGAGTTGATCTAGTGTTTCTGTTAGAGAACGAGCTTGGGTTGCTAGTTCTTCATCAACATTTTCGGCTTGATTGACAATGTCACTAAGTGCGCTTAATGCAAATCCGCAACTTGACATTCCTCTATTGGTGGCTTCATATCTAGCTAGCGTGTCAGCTCCTAGCTGCTCTTCAAGCTCAGCAGCTTCATCTAATCTAGACCTTTCGCTTTCTTTACTTGGTTTCAGTAAATCTTCTCTGGCTTTAGCTATACGGTAATGTGCCTCAGCAATTAATTTGTGAGGATTAGCCATAGTCATTATTTTACTCCTGTAGAACCAAAACCACCAGCACCACGTTCATTGTTTTCTTCACTTGGCATCTCTGCGATCTCAACGAAATCAGCTTGCCAGACTGGTGTTATAACAGCTTGAGCAATACGCTCACCATGCTTGACTAGAAAATCTTCATCGCCATGATTAATCATTAGAATTTGAATCTCACCGCGGTAGTCTGAATCAATGGTACCCGGAGTATTAGTTAAAGAGATACCATGCTTGAAAGCCAGTCCTGATCTTGGTCTGATCTGTACTTCAAAACCTTCTGGAATTACAAACTTGAGTCCAGTAGGAACTTTAGCTCTGCCACCAGCCTTGAGATTAATCTCTTGCTCTTCAGGAATAAATGCTCTTAAATCAAATCCGGCTGAACCTGACGAGGCATAAAATGGAGTCTCCACTCGCTCATCCATTTTATGGATTGCAAGTTCTACTTTCTGGGTCTTTTCTAATGTTGGTGTCATAGCGCTATTATAACAAGATGAGCCAAGAAAATATCATAGAAAATTTGATACAAGCTCATACTGGCAAAATTACTTAAATCAAGTCGCTGAGTGACTAATAGATAGATCAATCCAAGTCCATGGGCAATTACTAGACCCATAAGTGGTAGCACACTGCGATCGCGAAATGTTCTGACACCAATCTCTGGAATATGTATCTTGGCATAGAAAGCAAGCAAGCTTAATGGAATTAAGCCTAGCAAGTAACCAAAACTTGGTTCAAATACATAGTTGACACCACCACCAAAAGCAAAAATAGGCAAGCCCGCTAAACCTGAAATTAAATAAAGTCCAACTGCAATCAGAGCGTAGTTATTTCTAAAGCTAGTACTTAGAATGAAACAAACTATATAAAGAAGGCGGTAATCATAACTAGTCAGGGCTCCCGTTGTCGGATCAAAGGACCAAAGTGGCAGCTCAACAAAGTTGCTGAGGCATAGTAGTGT
The DNA here is from genome assembly GCA_028817775.1 of Candidatus Melainabacteria bacterium. Classification (GTDB taxonomy): domain Bacteria; phylum Cyanobacteriota; class Vampirovibrionia; order LMEP-6097; family LMEP-6097; genus JABHOV01. Next base: position 15,869 of record JAPPOW010000152.1, read on the forward strand.
GTAACAAAAAATTACAGAAATGGTAGCTTGCAGCATAGTAACTAGCTTGCGCAAGGGAGGTCCTTACGTCGTGGCTTCGCCACTCCTCAGGATGGTAAGTGCTTCACGCACTATATCAGCGACCCCAAGTCCATAGTGATCAAGCAGCTCCATACCCTTGCCTGATTGACCAAACTTGTCCTCAACACCCATGCGTTTGAATCTCACTTTGCTATCCACTTCTTCACTCAGTACTGAAGCAACAGCATCACCAAGTCCGCCGATAATATTATGCTCTTCAAGCGTAATCACTTTGCCAGTCTTAGTTGCAGTCTTGACTATAGCTTGATTATCAAGTGGTTTGATCGTTGCCATATTAATCACTTCTGCTTTAATGCCTTGCTCAGCGAGTTCTTTTGCTGCATCAAGCGCGCGTGAGACCATCACTCCGCAGGCAATCAAAGTGACATCATTGCCCTCTACTAAAGTAGCTGCTTTACCGATTTCAAATTTATAATCCTCTGCAAATACTGTAGGTACTTTGGCGCGCCCCAATCTTACATAGACAGGTCCATCATGTTCTGCTACTGCATAAATTGCTTGATAAGCTTCGGTGGCATCCGCCGGTACGATGACGGTCATCTCTGGGATAACTCGCATGATGGCTATGTCTTCAATTATTTGGTGGCTAGCTCCATCTTCGCCTACTGTTAGTCCAGCATGAGTAGCACAAACCTTGACATTGAGATAGTTATGAGCAACTGAGTTGCGGACAAACTCCCAGGCTCTACCAGTTGCAAACATTGCAAAACTTGAAGCAAACGGAATCTTGCCAGCTCGAGCAAGACCAGCAGCTGTGCCAATCATATTCATCTCAGCAATTCCCATATTGAAAAATCTATCTGGATGAGCTTTAGCAAAGTGTTTAGTTTGAGTACTGCCAGAAAGGTCAGCGTCCAAAACCACTACTTGTGAATTTTTATCGCCAAGTTCTTTGAGAGCTTTGCCGTAAGCCTCACGAGTAGCAGCCATATCACCGATCTGCCAAGTTGAATCCATATCTATCTTTACTGCTTGACCCATTATTTAGCTAACTCCTCTAATGCTTTGTTTAAATCTTCATCTTTTGGTGCAACACCATGCCAAGCAACTTCATCTTCCATAAAGCTCACTCCTTTGCCTTTAACGGTGTTGGCTAAAATCATCACAGGCTTATCACCGGATCCTAATCCTTGAGCTTTGTTGAGAGCTTGATCAATTTCTTCAATATTGTGGCCGTCGATTTCAAGAACCTCCCAATTGAAAGCTTTGAATTTATCAGCTAGTGGATCGAGTCCCATCGTCTCCTCAGTCCAACCATCAAGTTGGATACGGTTACGATCAACAAAGGCAACAAGGTTACTAAGTTTAAAGTGAGCAGCTGACATAGTAGCTTCCCAATTAGAACCTTCTTGGAGCTCACCGTCACTCAGGATTGCAAATACTTTACGATCACTTTTGTCTAGTTTTGCAGCTATTGCAATGCCGACAGCGTTACTAAGACCATGTCCTAAGGAGCCAGTAGAGATCTCAACTCCAGGTACTTTGGTTCTATCAATATGGCCTTGAAACTTTGAACCTAATTCCCTAAAAGTGATGGTGTCTTCGATTGGATAAAACCCTGCTAAGCCCAAACAAGAATAAAGAGCGGGGGACGCGTGACCTTTGCTCTGTACCAAAATATCTCTACTCGGATCTTCTGGATCTTGCGGATTGTGTCTAAGGTGACCACCAAAATAAAGCGTGGCTAAAATATCAGAAATTGAAAGTGAACCACCAGGGTGCCCAGAAGCTGCGGCATGAATCATCTTCAGTGAATTGATTCTTATTTCGCTGGCTTTAGCTGCTATCTCTTTATAGTCAGTCATTAGTTACCAATTATATCAGAGAGATCCTGACGTCGCTGTGCTCCTCAGGATGACAGGTTTACTTAGAACAATAATCCTTAAGAGATTGGTAGTTATCAAGCTGAGGCTGTCCTGCAATCATTTGCAAAAGTGTGCGCTTCTTTGGTTTGAGACTCAGTCTCTGAGCAAATTTAACACGATTATCTCTCCCCACTGCAACAACTCCTTGGTCCATACCAATTAATGAAGTTAAGCCACGCTCGCTAGGCTCATGATAGAAAAAGACATAAGGTATACCTTTGACTACTTCTTCTGTCATTGGGCTACCAGTTCCAGCCCATTCGTTTAGAACAAGCTCAGGGCTGCTAACACCTTTGATGGGGTCAAGTACTTTAAATTTTACTTGGCGTAGACCAAGACCATCTAGCTCCTTGTAGGTCACGGTTTGCAGTCTACCTTTGAAAATAATTCCTGCAGAATCAACTAGTTCATCGATAGCAAGGTTCTTGGTCAGCGCTCGACCGATGCCTTTTGCTTTGACTAGTTCAGCTTGCACCGAACTGCTTGAGAGTATAATTAGTATCGCTAAGATTAACCTCATGCTGTAATCTTAACATCCATTTTAGGAGATCCTGATGCCCAAGGGGCTCAGGATGACAGATCTTTAAATGTATTCTCGAAGTTTGCCGCTTTGTAGTGCGTGCGACTTAAGCTTACGCAATGCTTTAGCTTCAAGCTTCTTGACTTTATCTTTGCTCATATCGAGCATTTCAGCCAGTTCATCGAAATTGTATATCTTTTGGTGCTCGTCTTCTAGTAGACCATAACGAAGTATCAGTACACTTTGTTCATCATCTGAAAGATCATTGATAATGTTCTTGAGTTCGGCTTTGAGTAATTGAGCAGTTGCGTATTGATCTGGTGAAGCATAAGAATCCTCACTCTCTATAAAGTCCGCTAGTGAAGAACCATCATCATCACTGCCAACTTTTGCTGACATTGAGATCGTTTTCATATGTAGATTTTGCACTTCGTGTAATTTTTCAATACTAATATCTAGCACTTCAGCGATTTCTGCTTCTGTTGGAGTGCGTCCAAGTGCTTGGCTTAGATCGGTGATAACTTTACGCAGCCGGCTGGCACTTTCTACCATGTGTACAGGGATACGAATGGTGCGCGACTTGTCAGAGATCGAGCGACTAATTGCTTGACGAATCCACCAAGTAGCAAAAGTACTAAATTTATAACCCTTGCTGTGATCAAATTTGTCAGCGGCTTTCATCAGACCAAGGTTGCCTTCTTGAATCAGATCGAGTAATTGTATGCTAGATGAAGAATAACGCTTAGCGATACTAACAACTAATCTCAAATTAGCTTGAACAAGTTGACGTTTAGCGACTTCTCCGCCTTTGCCACCTTTGTGGATCTCTCTGGTAATTAAAATTTCTTGCTCTGCTGTTAAAGTCTTGATCTTACCGATCTCTCGCAGATACATGGCAACACTGTCGTCACTGCTAGTTCGTTGCTTTGTCTTTTTGACTTTGGCTTTGGCTTTTTTCTTTACTTTTGTTTCTTTGGTAGGATCTTCTAAGCCTTGCTCAAAAATCTCTGTTTCAAGCAAGTCAGTAGCGCTTGGTTCATATTTATCGTCAAGTGCTTCTTTTTTAGCCATTATCCAAAGATTATCATCCCATATTACCTAGTTCGGTAACAAATTCAGGAAAGCGAGACTGGATTTCTTTTGTTATTTTGATAAACTCTTCAAGCTCAGTTTCATTATTTAGTATAGAAAGCGAGACACGCACTGATTTTGAGGCAATTTGTTCTTTTATCTTGCAGGCTCTTAGTACATAGGAGCTGATGATTTCTGCCGCTGCCTTGTTGGAAGAGCAGGCTGAACCAGATGAAACGCAAAAGCCAGCAAGGTCCATTTGTAAAACCAGTTCTTCTGATTTGAGTCTGCAGTTACTGAGGCAAATATTGAAATTGCCAAGTAGACGACCTGGTGGACCATTGATTATAAGTCCGTCAATACTTGCAAGT
>JAPPOW010000057.1 GCA_028817775.1 Candidatus Melainabacteria bacterium
CCCTGCATATGGCACTCCGTGCCTGCAAATGCGCTGCTGCTGACAGCCGGGCAAAGCCCATAAGCAGGAGCTTTAGCTCCATAAGCAGGGAGCAAAGCGACCATAAGCCTCTAGTCTAAGTAAAAAACCGTCACTACTTTATTGAGCGACTGTGCATAATCAAGTGCATCAAGTAAAGTCTTAGAATCTCTATAAAGGAAGCAGATCAATTGCTGGCATTCAGCAACGATTTCTCTATTGCATAATCTACTAGCATCAGCCAAGAGCATATGCTCACGTTCAGGATGCTCGGTGATGTGCTTAACACCGATGAGCTGATCTTGCACTTCTTTAATTTGTTGACTGATTGTTTGCGGCAAGATCACACGCAGCTTATCCGGACTAGCCCTCAGTGCGCCCTTGATAGTTGCATAGTTAGTACCACAATAGCCACCACTGGTAATGATGGTGTTGCCGCAGCTTGCTAGACCAAATGCAATCATTTCAATGATTTTGATTTGACTCATTGACAAATCTTTACTGCCAATCATTCCGATCAAGTGATTGCCTTGATCCATTATATTTTTGAATTCTTCACTGAGGTCTTGAGTACTTGGAACTTTAAACTCATCATTGATCACAGAGGTACCAGAGCCAGAAGAGTCCATCGTGCCCTCCATAAACATGAGTGGTCCACCAGGCAATATTTCTAAAGAATTGTTCATCGTTCCAAAAACCCCAATCAAGGTGCTAATATTTTACTTAGCTATTAGGTAGATATAGATCTTAGCAAAAAGCTCGATAAATTTGGACAATACGCTTATCATTGATGAAAAAATAACAGCAGGCTTGAATCCGGCACAAAGTGCTGCGGTGGTCCAGCGCGGGGCACCATTATTGGTACTAGCAGGTGCTGGCAGTGGTAAAACCAAGGTTCTGACCCATAGAATCGCCCATTTGATTGCCAATGGGGTTCATTCTGGCTCCATTTTGGCTGTGACTTTCACTAACAAGGCAGCCAAAGAAATGAAGTTAAGGGTGACCAAACTCGTTTCTGAAGAAAAAATTAAGTACGCCTGGGTGGGTACCTTCCACTCGATCTGTGCCCGAATCTTGCGTCAAGATGTTGAGAAATTAGAGTTGGTTGCTGCTGATGGTTCGATTCGTCGTTGGACCAAAAACTTTACTATCTTTGATGAGACCGATTCGGTTAATGCAGTCAAAGATGCAATCAAGTCATTGGATCTTGACCCCAAGATTTATGTACCTAAAACGATTCGTTACCGTATTAGTGAAGCGAAGAACCAGAAAAAATTAGCACGTGATTTTTCTACTCAAGCACTTGATTATCGTGAGGAAAAAATTGCTCAGATCTATTCTAAGTATGAGGAGATTATGTGCCGTAATAACGCTTTTGATTTTGATGATCTATTGTTGATGTCAGTGATCTTGATTCGTAATAATCCAGAGCTGCAAAAATACTATAGCGAAAGATTTAAGCACGTACTAGTTGATGAGTATCAGGATACTAACCACGCGCAGTATGAATTGATCTCGCTTATTGCTTCACATGATAATGCTGCTGCTGAGTTTGCTGTTGGAGAGCGTACCCTGACAGTGGTTGGTGATGTCGATCAGAGTATTTATTCTTGGCGTGGGGCTGATTACAAAATCATCCTTGGTTTCCAAGAAGATTACCCGCAAGCTGAAATCGTCAAGCTTGAGCATAACTACCGTTCGACTGAAACAATTTTGAATGTGGCTAACCATATCATCGATAATAATACTGAGCGTATCGAGAAGACTTTATTGGCTACTAAATCAGTCGGTGAAAAAGTCACTGTCTTTGAAGCTCAAGATGAACTTGAAGAAGCTCAGTATATTACTGCAGAGGTACAACGTTTGGCAGCTTCCGGAGTGCCACTTAAAGACTTTGCTGTTTTGTATCGGACTAATGTTCAATCTCGGGCAATTGAGGAGGCGCTACTGCGCAGGAATATGCCCTATGTAATAGTTGGTGGTTTCCGTTTCTATGATCGTAAGGAAATTAAGGATATTCTTTCTTACCTCAAATCTATTCATAATCCCTCTGATGGAGCTAGTCTCAAGCGAATTATCAACGAGCCGCGCCGCGGCATTGGTGCTACTACAATCGCTAGAGTAGAAGAATATGCTGGACGCAATGGTTTTAGTCTCTATCGCAGCATGATAGAAGTCGATGAAGTTGAGGGTCTTGGTGACGCTGCTAAGAAAAAAATCAAGGGCTTTGTTGATTTAATGGAAGACTTGAGACTGAAAGAAAAATCTCTCGGGCTTGGTGATCTAGTTGATGAGGTGGTGCGTCAGACTGGCTATATGGAAATGCTCTCCAAGTCTTCTGATGTTGATTCAGAGTCGCGCATGGACAATGTCCAAGAACTTATTGGAGTGGCAACGGATTTTGAAATTAACTCTGAGGATAATGGCTTGGCTGATTTCTTGGCTGAAGTTTCTTTATTAAGTGAGCAGGAAAATACAAAACAAGGAGCTGGCAAGGCTATCACCTTGATGACCTTGCATGCTGCTAAGGGATTGGAGTTTCCGATAGTATTCCTTGCAGGTATGGAAGAGGGGATCTTCCCTCATAAACGAAGTATCGAATCTCCTGATTCTAGCCAGCTTGAAGAAGAGCGCCGCCTGATGTATGTTGGTGTCACTAGAGCAGAGGATAAATTATATTTGACCCATGCGCGCCGCCGGCGTATTTTTGGTCAGTCAGAGTTTGCAATGGTCAGTAGGTTTATTGAAGAAGCTCCTCGAGAAATGCTCCAAGGCTATTACGGACAATCAAGTTCTAACGAGCAGCATTCTAGTTTCTCGCCTGGCTTTACTGGCACTAAGAAAGGTTATTCTCGAGAAGCATTCACTGATGATGTGGCACCACAAGCAGGTTTCCAAGGTAGTGCAAGTTACTATGACCAGGGACGCTCGCAGGATGCCCGCGCCCAGATGCGTCGCATGAAGCCAGTGGATAATTCATTTAAGGTTGAATTCGCTCAAGGGGATAGGGTTAAGCACGCTAAATTCGGTGAAGGTTCTATCTTGCAAGTCTTGGGTAGCGGTGAGAAGGTTCTTTATAACGTTGATTTTAATGGGGTGAAGAAGCTGCTTGATCCTAAATTTGCCAAGTTGATTAAGCTAAATTAGTCCTCTTGTAAAATATCCTCGAGTCTATCAATTTGTTCAACTTGAATATAGTGAATTCTATGTCCTTTGTAGTCTGACTGGGCGTAGCCATCTTTGATAGTTCTGGATTTGTTGAAAACTACTACTGCACACTTAGATTTAGGGTAGCCCTCCAAGAAGCTTTTGAGACCTGACGGGATTTCATCTTCTTCGATTTTGGTTTTGACTTCTAATGGTGTTGGAACTCTATCTTCAAGCCAAATAAAATCAACTTCATTGCCGCTAGAGGTACGCCAGTAACGAATTTCGTTGTTGGCTTCTTGTATTGAAAGTAGATAGTGGTAAACATAGCTTTCCCAGATATGTCCTTGGTCCTTACGTCTTGCCACGGCACTAAAGTCTTTGACCAGTGAGTTACGAATGCCATGGTCATAAAGATAGTATTTGTGAGTTTTTTTCAATTCATTACTCAGATTGCCAGAGTATGGAGCAAGAGGGTAAAGTACAAAGGTTTGTTCAAGTAGGTCAACAAAATCTTGAAGTTCATGGTACTTGATGCTTAGATCTTTGGAGAGGCTATTGAGTGAGATTGCTTGCCCTTGGTTTTCAGCTAGTACATAGAGTAGCTTATTGAAAGCGCTGAGCCTTTGTTCTTTGATTAGTGACTTGATATCTTTCTGGATATAGGTTTTGATGATTTCATTGAGATAGTCACTTCTGTCGTGCCTTGATTCAAAATGGTATACCCCAGGCATGCCGCCATAGACGAGGTATTCATCAAGTGAATCAATCTGTGATTTATATTCTGAGAAAATCATTGGTCTAATAATGATTTCTCGTTTACGCCCGGCTAGACTTTCTTTGAGATGCTTATGGATTTCGGTTGAAGATGAGCCAGAGGCAAAAATTTTGACGGCTTGTTTGGGATTTCTTTTGCCCTGATCGTATATTGCTTTGAATACTTTGGAGATGTTTTCTAAGTAGTGAAACTCATCAATAAAAATATATTTTCCTGATTGGCTTAATAAGTTGAAAATATGCTCTTCATCACCATGGAAGGATTTTAGGGTTGCAGGGTCTTCAAGGTCAAAGAATACTTCACCTGTTACCTGCTTGCGTAGCTTTGACATTAGATAGCTTTTGCCAACCTGACGAGCTCCAAGTAATATAGTTATATGAGGATGCTCAAGCTCGGCTTTAAGCTTCTTATATTTCTCTCTTGAGAACTCCATATTCTTATTATACCAAGATTGTTAAAAATCTATCTATATTAGAAATTTAGGTAAGGCGCTAAAAATCTAAATCAGATAGATTTTTAGCACTTTGCC
>JAPPOW010000228.1 GCA_028817775.1 Candidatus Melainabacteria bacterium
GCGTGCTATGGGCGCATTGAGAACTAGTTTTGTATCCATAATACCTGGCGGTAGCTATCTCAACACGCTGATAGATGAGCTTGAATTTAGAGCCCAACAAGAGAAGATTCAAACTGAATATAAGCGTGAAGCCGCTGAGGAAAATCTTAAACTCAGCCAATCGGCAGCTGAAGTCAGTAGAGACGGTAATCGCAAAGAAATCGCTAAGTGCAAGAGCATCTGTGCCTCCAAACTGAGTTTATTAAGATTGGCTAGTCGCTTTGGTATCCACCTTGAAGAGGGCGCTCTCAGTCACGATCTTGATTTTATTAAACAAATGATTATTGCAAGAGCAAGGCATAATATCAATGGTTTTATTTCCTTTGCTAAAGAACATCCCGGCTTAGGTTTGGACCGAGCATTACAAAAATTCGTTGGTCACTTTGCTGATGGTGGCTTACGTCAATTAGTAGCAAATGACGCAGAGGTGGGTTCTATTCATCTCATGGAAAGTGATACACTAAGCTTACAGGCTTAGGTGCTGTTCACAAAGTTCGAGAAAAGGCTTGCGAGCATGAAAAAGCACTTGAGCTACAGGCTTTGTGAATAGTACCTAATGAATTATCAAAGCGCTATTGCAACTACAGATACAGTTTGGGGCTTAATCGCTAAGCCAAGTGAAGCTAATGTCGAAAAAATCTATCAACTCAAAGGCAGAGATAGAAACAAAGCACTAATAATTTTTGCTAAATCAATTGACACACTTAAGGAACTAAGTGAAGGTTGGGATCCAGTCATAGAAGAGCTTGCCGCCAAGCACTGGCCTGGCGAGCTCACTATAGTAATGAAGCGCTCAGCAAAGCTACCAGAGTGGTTAAACCCGGGTCTTGAAACTATCGGCATGCGCATCCCTAATTCTCCAACTGTGAGCTCTTTATTTGGTGAAGAAAAATTCTTACTAAGTACTAGTGCTAACCTTTCTGGGCAAAAGCCTGTCGCTAATTACCAAGAAGCACTAGAACAATTTGAGGGCAAGGTTGATTTAATTCTAGAACGAGATGAAAGTACAGGAGAAGCAAGTACTATTATTAGCTATCTCGATGGTGAAATCAGTGTGCTGCGTCAAGGCGCACTAGAGCTGTCATCCTGAGAAGTTTCGGTTCCCCAATGAGGTCCTGACGTCACGCCTATGGCGTTCCTCAGGATGACAATTGCCGAAGAGCCTCATAAGCAACAGTCTGTACAGTACTAGCTAAATTAAGACTGCGAGCATGCTCGCCGTACATTGGCACTGTAATTGCCCGCGACCAATGCTCTTGCATCAAGTCCATTGGTAAACCCTTGGTCTCCGGACCAAAAACCAAGTAGTCACCTTCTTTAAACTCAACATCCCAATAACTTTGCTCAGATTTAGTAGTTAGAAACCAAATTTGATTAATTAAACACTGTTTAATTAATTCATCCCAAGAATTATACACCGTATAATTAATATATTGCCAGTAATCAAGCCCCGAACGTTTGAGATACTTGTCAGAGAGCTCAAAACCAAGCGGTTTAATGAGGTGCAAGTGCAAATCATTAGAAACACACATCCGCGCTATATTGCCGGTGTTCTGAGGTATTTCAGGTTGATAAAGAACAATGTTTATTAAGCTCATCAGCATTCATCCTTGTTGCAATAAAATCATAACCCGTTAATTCCTTGACTTGCTCACTATTGCCACCAAGTCCAGAAATAATAATCTGAGCTTGCGGCACTAAAGTTCTAATGTAATCAATTATAGATTGAGCACTACGCAACTCAGGTTCAAAAATATAATTGGCTTGTTTTTTGCGTGCTTTATGATAATCACGTGGACTTGAAACAATAACGTCATTGTGAGCATCAGCGAAGCAATCTAATGCATCGACTTTGCCTGTGCATTGGATTACTTCGTCATAAACTCCTCGCAATGACCGCAAAGCCGGATAAGGACCTTGCAAAGAACGATAAAAATCATCAGCATCCACTGGCGCAAGTGGATAGATTTTAAACTTAGAGCCTTTATATCCCGCCATTAATAAGGCATTGAGGTCGTCAGAGTTATAGAGACCAGGAATATAATCTAAGTATTGAGACAACCACTGATCTTTGTTTATGGCTTTGAAAATATTTAAATCAAAAGCAGGTGCGAAAACTTCAAGCTTAGTATCAAGCCAAGGCTGTGCCAATTTCTTGAGGGCTTTAATTTGTTTGAGATCAATCAAACTAGCCAGTCCAATTTTAATCTTATAATCCTGCGCTAATTTATAAATTGCTTCTAGTTCATCAAGCAAACTTGGGCAAGCAAAGCTCAACTCAAGAGCTTCGATCTCCAAACTAGATTGTTTGATCGCCTGCATCATTGACTCAGCGCGCCGAGCTATATTTGGATTGGAAGAATTAATGATGGGATAAAACTTTGGCATCTATTTGTAGACATTAATAATTTCAAGCTCTGGCAGATCACTAAGAAGCTGACGCAGCTTGGCTTCTAGCTCCATAGCTTGCTCACGGCTAATCACTGGTAGTTCAGTAAATTCAATATAGTCAGGCTTGATCTCATCAGCTTGCCCTGGACCATAATGATTACCGCGGGTATCAAGCCAATACTCACCAGTCTTGGAGACAGGCTTTGCTCGAGTTGGAGTATTGATTTGTAATTTACTTATACCAAGTTCTTTGATGAGAGCTGCCATATCTTCTACGTAACTGTCATCAGCCAAGAATTTAGGCATGATCATAATTTGCAATTGCAACTGAGTACAATGACCGTCATTGCGAGCGCCAGCGTGGCAATCCAATGCAAGGTTTTTAATACCACTCTTGATAGTCTCCATAGTCACGCCTGCTGCAGGTTGGTTAATAGACCGAAGAATCTGGTCGTTAGGCGCATCCAACTTGAGTGAAATCAAATCTGCTCTAGCAGCACGTTCCCGAACAGCTGGGTCATTTAATAAAGTAGCGTTGGTCAAAATTGAAATTGGAACTTGTTTCTGCCTATCTTTATATAGTTCACGTATCGCATCGATCATCTCCCCTAAATTTGCAGCAAGCGTTGGCTCACCAGAACCCGCAAAAGTAATCACATCAAGCTCATCGTAGTTAAACTGCCCCTGAGCTTCTAGTTCACGCAAGTCTTGAATGACATCAGCCACTGGCACGTAGTCTTTGATCTCAGTAGTAACTTCTTGGATTTTACCCAGCTGGCAATAAGCACAATTAAATGAGCAAGTAGAAACTTCACCAATAGGATCAATGCCCAAAGAAGTCCCAGAGCGCCAGGAGCGCACCGGACCGTAGACATAGCGAGTTTTGGTCATCTTCTTGTCCTAACCTCCAACTCTAATCTTAACTTAAATAAAAGTTCACTAAGTAATTTTGTTTTAACCCAGTTTTTTTGTTTCTCATCCAAAAGATCACCGATGTCAGAAAGGATATTAGTTAACTTAACTTGTTCTACCAGCTCTATTGCTTTAGCAAGATAGTCTATCGCAGTCAAACCTGAGCGTAATTTGATAATGTCTTGGTTAAAGTCTAAGCGTTGATTAAACATGAAATATAGATCATACATGTCCCTTACAGCAGGCTTGGCTCTATCCGTCAAAGCAATTAATTTATGAGCAAACATATCTTCTATTTTCATTACGTTCATCGACAAACCAAGTGCATACTGAATTTCATAACTAGAACCAAAATTTCTCTTGAAAATATCAACCTTAATATTCTGAGAACAAGAATCATATGAAAGCAAAAATTGAATTGAATTTCTTTTGTTCAGTGATGACTTCAACTCACCATGCTTCACTAGGATCCTTGAAAGAGTGTCATAGACTTGCTCAGCAGCATCCAAATCAAGCAAATCAAAATCTAAGTCTACTGAGAAACGATTCAAGTCATAGAAAAAATAGAGCGCAGTGCCTCCCTTGAAACCTAGGATTGAATGAATACTAGTATCATCATAGATATCCTTGAGAATGTCCAATAAAATTGACCTGTGCTTTGCAGCGTTAAGCAATATATTCCTCCTTAAAAATTTGATAGTAACTATCTAATGATTTGACTAATGATTTTTGTTCATAAATTGAAACAAGTTGATAACAAAGATCCCAATCCAAAGGATGTAAATTATCATAGTGTGTTTCACCAAACAAATATAATCTATCAAGAAAGGCTCTCTCTTTGCTGGCAATTGAATAACCGTCCTTATTGATGATCCCTTGCATATTACTCAATACAGAGTCTTTGATTTTAAAGAACAGATAGTCACACGAATCGATTTTTAGCTCACGTCGCAGGTAACTAACCAAATAAATACTCTCATAGTATTGAAAATTAATCACCTCTCTAGCAATGACAGTGTTGAGACTGATATAAGCTGGTTTGAAAATT
>JAPPOW010000166.1 GCA_028817775.1 Candidatus Melainabacteria bacterium
ATACTTACTTAGGCAAATTATTCATCATTTGATTCATCAGCAAGAAGTTTCTGCCAAAAATATTTTTTATATCAATTTTGAAAATGAGAAATTTAGTTTTGTTCGTAACAGTAATGATTTGTCGGACTTGGTGGAGATTTATTTACAGGAGATTGCTGAAAGTCAGCAGAAAATATATTTCTTCTTTGATGAGATTCAAGAAATTGATGCTTGGGAGAAGTTGGTTAATTCTTACAAGGCTGATCATACAATTGACTGTGAGATTTTTATCACGGGATCAAACTCGAAACTATTAAGTTCAGAATTAGCAACTTACCTTACTGGGCGTTTTGTTGAAATTCCAATTTATCCAATTAGTTATGAGGAGTATTTGGATATCAAGGATATTGCTTCAACTCAAGATACTTTGTTGGATTACCTCAATCACTCTCAGTTACCGGAGTTGATTCAAGAAGAAGATCTTGAACTAAAGCATTCTTATATAAGGACTATCAAAAATAGTATTTTGCTCAATGACGTGGTGCGAAGATTCAGGGTTGAGAATATAGATTTGCTTGAAAAATTATTTGGCTTCTTGATTGATAATATAGCCAACCCATTCTCTGCAAATTCAATCCAAAAAGCATTTAAACAACAAGGTTATAAATCTAACACTGTTACGATTGGAAATTATTTGCGCTATCTTGAGTATAGTTTTTTGATTTACGGAGTAGATCGTTATGATATTAAGGGTAAGCGCATCCTTGAAGGTGAGAAGAAATTTTATTTAAATGACCTTGGCTTTCGTAACTATCTGTCATCAAGTTTTGATCCGGGTATTGGTAAGAAGTTGGAGAACTTTGTATTTCAAAAATTGATTATGAAGGGCTATCAAGTTTATGTTGGTAATCTTGATTCGAATTTGGAAGTGGATTTTGTTGCAGAAAAGGCTGGGCAGAAAATTTATTTACAGGTTGCCTATTTGCTTGACTCAGAGAAGGTTATTGAGCGGGAATATGGCAACCTTGAGAAAATCCATGACAACTGGGACAAGTATGTTGTTAGCTTAGATAAAGTTGAATTGAAGCCAAAAGAAGGTATCAAGCATATTCAAGCTTGGAAGCTTGATCAATTACTGTGATGCAGTCATTGCAATTTCTGCCTCTAATTCCTCGCCATAGATATTGAGTAGAGCATCTACTTCATCTTTAAAGACCTGCCAGCTATCTTTGATATTAGCCCGGTTGAGGCTAATCATCTCGCGCCCTAATTTAGCGTTACCACCAGCAAGCCTGGTCATTGAAGCGTAGCCTGGTCCACGGGTTGATTGACTTGGAGAGTAGCTATTGGAGAGATTGGCTAGAGCGATACTTAGTACTAATGGCAAGTGAGAAGTCACTGCTACAGCTCTATCATGAGTCTCTGGGTCAAGTAAAACTAACTGAGCGCCAAGCTCAGCAATAACTTGCTCAAGTTTGTCATTGCGATTAGCCAGTATCCACTTGGCTCCTTCAAAAAGTTCAGGGAAGCTAGCTTCATAACCTTGCTTCTCTGTACCTGCCATCGGGTGCCCCGGGATAAAATTCTCTAAGCCTAGTTCGTGAGCGCGACTGGAGATTAATTCTTTGGTGCTAGCACAATCGGTGATGATAGTCTTGGCAAAGGCACGCTCACTAGCATCGACACTACCTTCTTGACCAGATTTAGAAATGATTTGAGCGATCTCTTCTAATTGTCCAGGGATAGTAGATTGCTCGCCACACAAGAACACAATATCAGTACTAGCCAAATCTTCCAGGCTGTATTCTTTGCCCTGAGAACGGCTGACACAGAGTAATTCATATTGCTCGGATTTTAAAGCTAATCGTTTTTCGATGGAGCCACCAATAAGCCCTAGACCGACGATGCCTATTTTGAGTTGTTGAGTCATTAGTTTATTATACTAGTAAATTGCTGTAACGCTCTAGCGCTCTAGCGCTGTAACGGGCTTAGGTTGAAATCTATAATTTATAACAAAGAACTACACTCGAAGGCGTTACAGCGCTACACCGTTAGAGCGTTACAGCGGTCCGTTAATTTAACGGACCTAAATAAGCATAGTCATCATTAGCTGCATCAATGCGTCTGACTGCAGTGTTGTATCTTAATTGACTAGGATCAAAAGCGGTATGATTCTGTTGCTCGAGACGAGCTTCTTTACGGAAGTTTCTGACAGCTTTCATACCATCATAGAGAGTCCATAGACCTGCTACTGGATAAACTACTTGTGGCATCATATTACCACCCATCATCGGTAGTACACTTGCAGCGCCGCCAGTGTTCATTTGTTGAGCAATTTGTGCTGCAGTTAAACCACCAAAAGTTTGTACTCCAAGTCTTTGAGCTTGAGCTGATTGAACATTGAATTGAGATTGATTGCCAAATGGTACTCTACCTTGCTGTGCTCCCTGAGTGATTCCAGCCGACATTTGGTTCATAACCTGACCAAATGTGCCACCTTGACCTGCTTGAGCACTAAGAGTACTTTGCATGCTGTCCTCCAGGAAACCGAGTCCTGGATTGCTGGCGTATGCGTAACTATTTGTCTGTCCGTACATAATTAGATATTCCTTGAAATAGATGAGTTGAGGTTCTCTTGCATTTGATCAAGAACCTTGATAATTTTCATCTCTGCTTTAATTGCAGTATTGAGTTGAACTATATCTGCCATCTTGTCGACGATTGAAACATTTGCTTGTTCGATATGACCTTGTCTTACTTGAGTTTGTCCGAGCATACCACCGACCTCAAGCTCGTGAATGTCACCAGCTTGCTCAGTTGCGATAAATAAACCTTGTCCTACATCTTGCAAGCCTTCATTATTAGTAAAGCTCACAACATTGAGGCTACCAAGTACGTTGCCATCATCAGTTTTGAGAGTACCATCTGATTCCATGTGGACAGTTGTACCAACTGGAATGATGATAGTTGACGAAGCTGCACCAGCGTCAAAGCTATGAACTCCATCAACTATGTTGTCGTAGTCTTGAGAAATATGATCATTGTTTGGGTGAGATGTGATTAGCGGGTAACCTTGTGCAGAAAGTAATTCACCGTTAGGTCCAATTGTGAACGAACCGTTGCGAGTATAAGCGCGGGTGCCATCCGGTAATTCTACTTCAAAAAATCCTTGCCCTTCAATTGCAAAATCAAGTGGACGATTGGTTTTGGCAGCTGCGCCAGGACGGAAGTCTCTGCGCTCAACAGCCTTGATACCATTGATGGTTTCATGAAAACTAACTTGTTTACCACGGTAACCAGTAGTGAAAATATTGTTGATATCGATCACACGATTACCAAGGTCTTCCATGTGATGGTTGATAGAACTTATGCTGTTGTAAGTGTACTGATTATACATTAGACATTCCTTCCATAAGTTTCAATTAAAGCTTTGTCGACACCAAGTTCCATCGAAAGAACACTTTGTACTGTGTCGATATGACGTTTGATCTGCATGATCTTTGTGATATTAGAAGAAAGATCTACATTGGATGTTTCTAGCTGTCCCTGCACTACAAAAACTCTATCGCCTGGAGTAGTAGCTTCGTACTCAACAGCGATGCGACCAATAAAACTACCATTGACATTGATGTGACCATTTTGATCAATCATGATGTCACCACCTTTGGCAAGTAATTCATATTCCGGTTTATCAATTTGTTTGTCGAGAATTACTAGTTCACGGTCTTGAAAATCTACAATTTTGCCATCTTCATTGAGATGGAATTGACCATCACGAGTCTTGGCTGGTTTACCATCCTTGCCTTCTACTAAGAAGTAAGCACCTGCCTTGCTAAGTGCAAGATCAAGCTTCTGGCCAGTTTTCATCAGTACACCTTGCTCTTCGTCGCGGAATGCTTCATCTAGTACTGAAGAGAACATCACTGAATCAGGGTGTATTGACTTAAAGCCGATAGTCTTAGCGTTAGCCAAGTTTGTTTGGACTATACCAATTCTTCTGGTACTCTGGTCCATTGCTTCATATAATGTTTTAACGTTGTGGTTATATAAATCGCTCATATCTGGGTATATTAGTACAGTAAAAAGGTTATAAAAGGGTTAAATAGGGAGCTATAAATATCAAATTCAGTAAGAATAGCAGCGCCGCGCAGCTTTTGGTGCGTGCCCTATCAAATGAAGGCAAAGTCGATATTTACGAGCTTTTGGGCTCTTTTTTGGCTATTTTGCAGGAAGAATTAACTGCTAGCCAGGTTTTTATAGTAGAAAAAGCCCAAAATAAGGTTATTTTAGCTCCAAAATCAAGCCCCGAAGAGCTTGATTTTGAGGCTAGTGGGCT
>JAPPOW010000163.1 GCA_028817775.1 Candidatus Melainabacteria bacterium
ATACTAGGTATCCTGATGAATTTGATATGATTCAAGCTAGGCTCGATGAACAAAGGACAGAAGAGATTTTAAAACAAACAAGGAGGATTTTTTCGTGGCTGGAAAAAAAAATCAAGACGAATTAAATGAGTTTCTAAACAAAGTCTCAAAAAAAATCCTCGATAATTTTGAGGTTGATGAAATAATTTTGTTTGGTTCTTACGCCAAGGGTTCTGAGGATGACGAGAGTGATATTGATATTGCAATTGTTTCACCTGATTTGAATGAAAAGTTTCCTATGTTTGAAAATGCACTTGCAGTACATCGTAAGGCTGATCTTTATGAGCCTTACTTGCAGTTGGTGCCTTTTCACTCACGCAAGTTCTACCAAGAAACTCACATAGATCCAGGTTTCGTTGCCGAAATTAAAAAAACAGGTAAGCGAATTTACACTAAGGATTCTGGTTTGGCTTTACCTATATCAGCGTAGCAGTGTTTCTCAGCTTGCGCGCCTGGATGAGTGGTTGCACCACGTGAAGCAGGACCAACTAATTGAGTGTATTTCCAGAGGGTGCCTGATTGATAGTCATTCTCTGGTGCTTGCCAGTTCTGGCGGCGCTTAGCTAGTTCTTCATCACTCAGGGCAACACTTAGCTCACGGGTCTTGGCGTTGATGGTGATCATATCACCATCTTCCAGTAAGCCAATCGGACCGCCTTCAGCAGCCTCTGGTCCCACATGACCAATACAAAAGCCACGGGTACCACCAGAGAAACGACCATCAGTAATGAGGGTAACTTTTTCACCTAAGCCTTGACCATAAATTGCTGCAGTGGTTGCAAGCATCTCACGCATGCCAGGACCACCTTTGGGACCTTCGTAGCGAATTACAATCACATCACCTTCTTGATAATTTTTTTCTTCAACTGCTTTGAATGCTTCTTCTTCGCAGTTGAAAACTCTAGCTGGACCAGTATGCTCTTGCGAAACTAAACCAGCAACTTTGACAATGGCACCATCGGGAGCAAGGTTACCTTTGAGAGTTACTACACCACCAGTCGGACTAATAGGATCAGAACATCTATAGAGTAAGTCTTGTTCTTGCTCTGGAAACTTGTAAGCAGCGGCATTTTGGGCAATGGTCTTGCCATTGACCGTCATACAATCACCATGAATAAATCCAGCATCTAGTAATTCTTTGATCACAACTTGAATGCCACCAAGTTCGTATAAATCTTTGGCTACATATTTACCGCCTGGTTTAAGTGAGGTGATATAAGGAGTGCGTTTGAAAATTTCTCCAACGTCTTCCATAGTAAATTCAATGCCAGCTTCATGAGCCATTGCTGGCAGATGCAAAGCAGCATTGGTGGAGCCGCCAGTAGCAGCTACAATTGTTGCAGCATTCTCTAAAGCTTTGCGAGTGACGATATCACGCGGGCGAATATTGAGAGCTAGTGCTTCCATCACTGCTTCACCAGCTAGTTTGCAATGTTTGTCACGGTCTTCGTATGGAGCGGGTGGAGCAGAAGAGCCTGGTAAAGCCAGTCCAATAGCTTCACTAACGCAAGCCATAGTGTTAGCAGTAAACTGACCGCCGCAAGCACCAGCAGAGGGGCAGGCAACAGCAGTAAGCTCTTTGAGTTCTTCTTCACTCATATTACCGGCGTCGCATTGACCAACAGCTTCAAAAACATCAACTATGGTTACATCTTTACCTTTGTGCTCGCCGGGTAAAATTGAACCACCATACATAAATACGCTTGGTACATTGAGGCGAAGCATCGACATCATCATCCCTGGTAAGGATTTGTCGCAGCCCGCAATACCGACGATGGCATCATAGCAATGCCCGCGTACTGAAAGTTCAACCGAGTCAGCAATCACCTCGCGTGAAACCAAGGAAGATTTCATTCCCTGGTGTCCCATTGCAATACCATCAGTAACTGTGATGGTATGAATTCCAAACGGCACCCCGCCAGAATCTTTGACTGCTTCTTTAACGATGACAGCTTGACGTGGCAGATCAACATTGCAAGGTGCACTTTCATTGCCGCAATCCACTACACAAACAAATGGTTTGGTCTCAAGATCATCAGGACCTGGTCCTTCTGGGAAGGCATCGGTTTTGAGGTTCTTCAACATGGTGAGGCGTCCTTCACAACCGTGTACATTACTGATGAATTTGGAAGGTAGGTTTTTCTTGTCCATGGGATACAAGTTTATCATTTTTGACATTTGCCACAGAAGTAGGTAGCTCTGCCATTTTGTTTGATTTTTTGAATGGCTCTCTTGCATTTGGAGCAAGGCTGGTCTTGCTGGTCATAGACTAGGAACTGGTGTTGAAAGTAGCCAGATTCTCCGTTGGCTTTGGCGTAGTCTTTGAGGGTGGAGCCGCCAGCTTCAATCGCTCGTTTCAGCGTTTCGACAATAGCTTTGAATAATCTATCAGATTCTTTTTTGCTGATTTCTGATGCGAGTCGCTCAGGGTGAATGCCGGCTGAGAATAAAGATTCAGAGGCGTAGATATTGCCAACTCCAACAATAATTGATGAGTCCATGATTACTGACTTGATATTTTTTTTGCGTTTCTCTAGGATTTTGAATAATTGAACAGTGTTTAATTCTTTGGAGAGAGGTTCAATACCAAGTTTTTTGAAGAATTTAAAGTCATCAAACTCTGTTTCATGGAGGACTGTAGCCAGTCCAAACTTTCTAGTGTCATTGAATACAATCAATGATCCGTTATCAAGTTCAATCACTATATGGTCGTGTTTGGCTGGCTGATAATCTTGCTGGATTGTTAAACGTCCACTCATGCCCAGATGTATGACTAAGCTATAGCCTGAATCTAATTCAATAACTATATATTTTGCCTTGCGTTTAACCCTGATTATCTTTCTGCCCTTGAGTATGGAGGCAAATTTTTTAGGTATCGGGATTCTTAGTTTCTTGCAGTTTACCTTGACTCGACTTATACTTCGCCCTTCTATTTGCGGAGCAATTCCTCTACAAACAGTCTCAACTTCTGGAAGTTCAGGCATGATTCCATAATAGCTTAAGCTAGATAGTGATTTTTAATAGGAAATCCTCGTATTACATATTGGCATATAGCCAAAAAATTTGCTAGAATACTTTCTATCATCAAATTTCGTCAAGTCCCTCTGAGGGGCTTTTTTTGTGCCCATTTGAGGTTTGTTGTAGGAGCATAGGTGAGGTGTCATTGCGAGGAGAGAATCGACGAAGCAATCCAATGCACAGAATATGGTGGAATCTTTGCATTAGATTGCCACGTCAGGCTTCGCCTTCCTCGCAATGATGGTTGATACTATAGTAATTGGAGCTGGCGCAGCAGGATTATTTGCAGCTAGCCAGGCTAGTAAATTAGGCAAGCAGGTATTAGTACTTGAGCATAGTAATAAGATTGGGGAGAAGATTCGTATCTCTGGTGGCGGCCGCTGCAATTTCACCAATGTAGGAGCTAGTCCTGAGAATTATCTCTCACAGAACCCTCACTTCTGTAAATCAGCGTTCTCTGCATATGCGGCTGATGATTTTATTCGCTTAGTAGAAAGCTACAAGATTCCCTATCATGAGAAAAAATTAGGACAACTATTTTGTGATGAAAGCTCGCAGGCAATTATTGATTTATTGCTTAATGAAGCTAAGCAAGTAAAGATTTTCAAGCAGTGTTCAGTTGCAGCAATTACTAAAGGAGAAAGATTTCTACTCAAGACTAATAAGGGAGAGTTTGAAACTAAGCAATTAATCATTGCTACTGGTGGCCTCTCTATTCCGCAGCTTGGTGCCAGTGATTTTGCTTATCGCATGGCCAAGCAGTTTGATTTGAATGTGATTGAGCCTAAGCCTGGCTTGGTGCCCTTTACTTGCAGGCAGGAACAAGTAGCTGAGCTTGCTGGAATTAGTTTTGATTCTCTTGTGACTTTGCGCAAGACAAGCTTTAGAGAAAATATTTTATTCACTCACCGCGGGCTTAGTGGTCCAGCTATCCTGCAGATTTCTAGTTACTGGAATTCTGGGGAGACTATCACCATTAATTTGCTGCCAGATCGAGATCTCTACCAAGAACTAATAGATCAGAAATCAAGTACTAAACTAATTAAGTCTCATCTTGATTTCCCCGAAAAATTCATCACAAAACTTGGAGAAGAATTTGACTTAAGTCAAAAACTCTGTGAGACCAGTAACGCCAAACTCAAAGCTATTTAAGCGAGAATTGGTAATGGTAGCGTCTGACGGACCGGCACATATGGATTTTACAAGACAGAAGATAAAGTCGGTGTAATTGAA
>JAPPOW010000195.1:0-10812 GCA_028817775.1 Candidatus Melainabacteria bacterium
GTTCATGGGGAAGAGTACGGACGCTAGTGATGACCCTATTGTCAAAAACATTCTTGCACTTATCTCCAAACTTAATATGAACCGGGATTACACTCTAATCGTTTCTATTGATAAAGATTTAGAAGATATCAAAAAAGAAAAACCACAATTGGGCGAGGCTCTTGAAGAAGGTGATCAGTTTATGAATGTACTTGAGATCGGTGGCTATGATCGCCGTAATAAAGAAGAAATATTCACAGAATACAAGGCATATATCAACCCTGATCGAGAGCAGGAATTCAATCATGAGGACCTCGACAAACATACTCAGCCAGGTGGTTGTATCGAGTTTATGCAGTACATGTTTGAAGCCATGACTAGGTCATTAATGACCCACGGTAAGCTTATTTCACTTGATAAATACGATCAGTATGTAGCTTATAACGATTAGAGGCTATGTTTATTACTAATACCGACTCACTTGCGTGAACAGATTTACAGTCAAAAAAAAAAGAGCTCAATGAGCTCTTTTTAGAAGTGGTGGGCAGAGCTGGATTCGAACCAGCGTACACTTGCGTGAACAGATTTACAGTCTGTCTCCTTTAACCACTCGGACATCTACCCTTGTGCTGTTTTGAATCCCTCATTATTCTCCTGGCGGTAGCCTGCGTGAGCAGATATTGCACCTGTCTCCTTTAACCACTCGGACATCTACCCTTGTGCTGTTTTGAATCCCTCATTATTCTCCTGGCGGTAGCCTGCGTGAGCAGATATTGCACCTGTCTCCTTTAACCACTCGGACATCTACCCTTGTGCTGTTTTGAATCCCTCATTATTCTCCTGGCGGTAGCCTGCGTGAGCAGATATTGCACCTGTCTCCTTTAACCACTCGGACATCTACCCAAAGGGTCTCCTGGACCCGACTATTATACTAAAGTAACTAGAAAAGACGGCAAATATTCATTATTTTTAAAAATGAGATCCTGACGCTACGCTCAGGATGACGGGTAAATACATTACTCGATGAACATATCTTCTTCAGAATTACCAAGAATAATGATCTCACCAGCCTGTTCAAGGGCTCTAACGACCCCAACAATCTTAGTTTGGACCTCAGATACATCCTTCATAAGTACAGGACCCATCATCTCAATATCATCTTGCAATAACTTACTAGCTTTCTCAGACATATTGCGGAAGAAGACTTCACGCAACTCATCATTTGCACCCTTGAGAGCAAGTCCAAGATCTTTAACATCCACCTCACGCAATAGACGCTGAACTGACTTATCATCAAGTCTAATAATGTCTTCAAATACAAACATCAAATTACGGATATCAGTTGCAAGCGCTTGATCAATCCCTTCAAGATCTTCAAGAATTCGTTTCTCAGTATTACGATCAACTCGATTAAGAATTTCAGCAAGTGATTCAACACCACCAACTGAATTAGCAACTTCATTTTGAGACATGATACCAGCAAAACGACGCTCCAAAATCCTTTCAACCACTGACAAAACTTCAGGATTAGTTCTATCCATCTTGGCTAAACGAATTGCTACATCGGAACGAATTGCTTCCGGTAAGTTTTGCAGAACTTGAGCTGCTTTCTCAATCTTCAAATGAGAAAGAAGCAAAGTGATAACTTGTACATGTTCATGTTGAATTGTAGTTGCAATCTGTTCTGGATCAACAATACGTAAAAATTCAAATGGTACACGTTGAATGGTGTTGGTCATCTTATCAATGATGTCATTAGCACCATCTTGACCATAAGCTTCAACAAGCATATTCTCTGCAAGATCTAAACTACCACTAGCGATACCTTTTTGAACTTGCAGCACATCATACATTTCATTAAGCAAAACTTCTTGATCCGCTTCGTTCACAGTACCAACCATAGAGATTTCTTTTGCTAATGCAATCACCTCATGGTCATCATTAAAACTGCGTAGTACAGAAGAAGCAGCGTCATTGTCGATCAAAACAAGCAGGGCCGCTACCTTCATGCGCTTACTCCAGCTATGAATTGTGCTTTTGGTCTTAGCCATTAAGTCTTTTAGACCCAGAGTCAGAGTCAAAATTAACCCAACAAAAGTATGGAGAAAGACAGTATAATGATCCCAACTAGACCATTTGACCTAGATGACCATGAAAAAACTAATATTATCTATCCTTCTATGCTGTTCTTTGACTGCAGTCTATGCCTCAAACAGTTTTGACCACAAAATTGCAGAAGTCATAGAAGCGTCTGAACCACAAGAACAAACCCTGCTTGGTTACTCAAATCAAAAGGTAAAACTATCAATCCCTGAAGATGATCAAATAATTGAGATTGAGAACAATATACCTGAGAACCAAGCTTATGCAATTCGGGCTGAAACTGGACGCAAGTATTTAATTTCAGTGGAAGATGGTGGTGAGATTTTTATTACTGATTACTATCGAGAACCAGTTATCATAGGGCTGATAATTAGTTTTATGATCTTGGTAGTTTTGCTTGGTGGCTTTCGTGGTTTCAAGGCGATCCTCTCTCTCTTGCTGACAGGGCTTGCCATCATTTACGTAGTAATACCAGGAATTAAATCTGGGCTTAATCCAATCTCACTTGCTGTGGGACTGGCTGCTTTTGCCACTGCAACTACTATGTTACTTATTGCAGGTTGGACCAAGAAATCACTGGCAGCGACAATCGGTACTACAGGCGGGGTTGCGATTGCTGGTTTAATCGCGATGTTTGTCATTGATCATGCTCCTCTAAGTGGTTTGGCTAGCACTGAAGCTCACATCTTACTTGCGAACCTCAAGGAAGTAAGTCTCAATTTCCAAGGTATTCTAGCCGCTGGTATCATCATTGCCAGTTTAGGAGCAGCAATGGACGTCTCTATCTCTATTGCAAGTGCTGCACAGGAAATCTATGAAACCAACAAAAACCAAGGCAAACGTGAACTTTTTGCTCACTGTATGAATATCGGTAAGGACATCATGGGCACTATGGTTAACACTCTCATCCTTGCCTATACTGGTGCTTCGATTCCACTGTTCTTACTGCTCTATAATGAATCAGGTCTACGTTTACTTAATATGGAGATCATAGCGACTGAGCTATGTGCTGCCGTAGTCGGCAGTATTGGTCTAGTACTTGCAATCCCTGTCACAGCGGTTGTTTCTGTTTTCTTGTTGAAATTTAAGGAATAGGCCTATGGTCGCTTTGCTCCCTGCGTATGGAGCAAGCTCCTGCATATGGGCTGCGCCCTGCTGTGGACAACAGAACCAACAGCAGCGAAGCATGTGCAAGAAGTGAAATTTCCATACGCAGGGAGCAAAGTGACCATACGCTATAATAAGCCCATGGTCGACCTTCTTGATTCAAGTGAACAAATCAAACAAATTTACTTAGTGCGTCACGGAGAAACTAGCGCCACTGACAAGGGGCGTATCTGCGGCAATAGTGATATCGGACTCAACGCTGAAGGCTTGGAGCAAGCTGAGCTGGTAGCAGCTTGGTTCTATGACATGCCAGTGGATTCTATTTTTTCAAGTCCATTACTAAGAGCAGTGCAAACTGCTGATGCAATTGCCAAAGCTATTAATAAACCAACTTATTTCAAACATAGTGGACTAGTAGAAAAGAAAGAAGGTGACTGGGAGGGCAAAACCTATTGGGAAATTAGAGACGAGCAACCCAAACAATGGGAGAAGTGGTCTAAGGACCCAATCAACTACGCAGCTCCCAATGGTGAAAGTGTTAAAGACTTTGTCGCTCGTATCGGCAGAGCACTCAATGACATCATCAATAATTATGATACCGGTAACCGAATAATACTCACTACTCATGCGGGTGTAATTCGTGCTGTAATCATGAATGCACTAAATATTCCAGTCGAAAATTTCTATCGTATTGAAGTACCTGTAGCTTCAGTAAGCAAGGTTGATTGGTCAGAAAGCTTTGCTAGCCTCAAATTCTGTGGACTAACACCGGAAGAATACAGTTTAGCCCTAGCGTAAACCCCTAGATTTTACAGCCTATTTACCAAATCAAAGCTGATCCTTAATCGGCTCTTAAGCTGGATTTGTACTGATTAGACTAAGCTGATGGATATCAAAAGCACAACTAATTACCGTCTAATCGAGGGTCAGGAGAAACAAAGCTTGCTGGATAAGTATATTAACCAGCCAGTTGAGTTCGATCGTAGTACTGGTAATGTAGAAGTTTTCCATCATAGTTCAAACTTAGAAACTACAGACACAGAGATCAGCGATATACCGGCACTTGATTTCTTAGATAATCCAGAAGATATTGATAACCAGGGAAATATCAGCAGTCTCAGCGAGCTTATAAGCAAAACTAAGGCTAGTAAATCAAGACAAGTTCAGTATCATACTCGTTCTGAAAGAGTTTTATCAAAAGAGAATCTTGCGGAGACAATTAGGTCTATGGATTAAAGAGCAGACGGTCACTTCGTTCCCTGCGTATGGAGCAAGCTCCTGCATATGGGCTGCGCTCTGCTGTGAACAACGGAGCCAACAGCAGCGAAGCATATGCAGGCACAAAGTGCCATATGCAGGTTGCCAAGCAACCATAAGCCTCGATGCTAATGCAAAAAATGCCTAGTCTTGGTAAACACCATTGCAATTCCAGCCTCATCACAAGCCTCAATAACTTCTTTATCACGGATAGAACCACCCGGCTGAATAATAGCTGAGATATGATTTTGAGCACAGATATCGATATTGTCAGCGAATGGAAAGAAAGCATCAGAAGCAAGCACCGCACCGCGGCTCTCCATATCCTGGTTAGACAGTGCATCAGCAACTGATTTAACTCGATTGGATTGTCCGCAACCAACACCAATAGTTTTACCATCTTTGACGGCGACGATCGCATTGGACTTAACATGCTTGACAACTTTCCAAGCCAGCATCAAATCAACCCATTGAGTTTCTTCAACTTGTGCTTTGGTCACAGTCTCTAATTGCTCAGCATCATGCAAGAAATCGTTATTTTCTTGGATCAGGTAACCACCGTCGATACGTTTAATATTAAGTTCTTTGTTTTTTGCAGCCGGCTTGATTTCTAGCAGACGTAGATTTTTCTTGGTCTTGAGTACTTCTAGTGCTTCAGCAGAGAAACTTGGAGCGATGATTGCTTCAAGGAAGATCTCGATCATTTCATTCGCTGCAGCTAAATCAACTTCTTTATTGGCAGCAACAATACCACCAAAGGCAGAGACAGTATCACAGCTAAGTGCGTCCTGGTAAGCTTGAGCGATACTCGGTGCAATTGCTACCCCACAAGGGTTATTGTGCTTGATAATTGCAACACAAGGAATAGTATCATCGTACTCAGAAGCAATATTCCAAGCTGCTTGCAAATCCAAGTAGTTGTTATAGCTAATTTCTTTACCATGTAATTGTTTAGCAGCAGCCAGCCCACTAGGCACTTTGCCAGCTTCGGTATAGAGTGCTGCTTCTTGGTGTGGGTTCTCGCCATAGCGTAGCTTAGATTTCAGTTCTAAGTTCAAACTATACTCTTGTGGCAAACTAGCTTCCTCATCTTCAAGTGAAAGTGAGCTCATTGATTCAGCACGTGACTTCAAGAATTGAGCAATCAGTTTATCGTAGTTAGTAGTATGTTCAAAGACCGCAACAGCAAGCTCTTGACGCAAATCAAGCAAGGCTTGTTCATCATTAGTCTTGCTCACTTCAATATATTTAGCGTACTGATTAGGATCTGAGAGTACAGTGATTGATTGATAATTCTTAGCTGCTGATCTGAGTAAAGTTGGACCACCAATATCTATATTCTCGATAGCGTCAGCATAGACTAGATTCTCGCGGCTAATAACATCAGCAAATGGATAAAGATTAACCACCACCAAATCAATTTCTTCAATTTCATGAGCAGCAAGATCTTTAAGGTCCTGCTCCTCGTCACGGCGAGCCAGAATCCCAGCAAGCACCTTCGGGTGTAAAGTTTTGACCCTGCCACCCAGCATCTCCGGGAAGGCAGTCAGTTCAGCTACTTCTTGAACTTCAAAGCCAGCTTCACGAATAAATTTAGCAGTACCACCAGTACTTATAATATGGTAACCCTGCTCTTTGAGTGAGCTTAAGAGCTGGTCTAAACCTGTTTTGTCGGATACTGAAATGAGTGCTTTTTTAGTCATAGAGCAGTGATTATAGCAAATCAAGGCTTAGTAGGTTCCATCATCAAACCTATCTTTGCGAGGTTTTTCATGAGGTTTTTTGTCTTTTTTCTTTTTAGCCCTAAAGTGTTTATGCTCAGATCTTGGTTTGCCCGACCTTCTAGCACTACTTTTTCTTGAAGCATGCAATTCTGAATCACTAGTACTTCTCCTACGGTTTCGCTCATGTGAGTCGAGTGGTGGACTACTATGGAACTCTATAGAATACCTAGCTTTGTCGGCCCAAATAAAGAATCCATATTGCTTGTTTCTATCTTGTTCAGGACTAAAACGAACTTCGATCTTCACATCTCCATGATTATATTGAAGAGACGTTGGCATTTGTAATTCTTGAAACTCACCATTAATAAAAAGCTCTATTTTTTGTGGACTAAAATATTCAACACGAAACTCAAGCTTACTATCATCTTGGGTGTCAGTAATAGTGAAACCATTACCACTTCGGTAGAAATTGGTAATAACTGGGGCTTGCGGAAGTCGCCCAAAACTCTTACCTGGCTTAATCACAGTAAGCTGCATCAAACTAATGCTAGCAAGTGTTATGATAATACTTCAAGCCATAAATGAAACTTAACCATATACCAATACTTGCTCAAGAAATAATTGAGGCGCTAGCAGCAGATCCTGAGAAAATCTTTGTCGATGGCACCACTGGCGGAGCTGGACACTCAGGCATGATTTTGGAAACTAAGCCAAAACACCTATATTCCTTTGATCAGGATCTAGAAGTTATCAAGCGACATCAGTCAACTGAGAATTGGACCTTGGTACACAGTAACTTCAGGCATATTTGGGATTACTGTAAAGAAAATCAAATCAAAATCAATGGTGGTATTTTGCTTGATTTAGGTTTAAGTTCGATTCAATTAGATGACCCGCGGCGTGGTTTTAGTTTCCAGCAAGATTGTGTGCTTGATATGCGTATGGATCAAAGCCTTGAACTGACAGCTGCTAATGTGGTTAATCAGTATAGTGAGAAAGATCTAGCAGACCTAATCTATCAATATGGCGAAGAACGCAAATCCCGGCAGATAGCAACTGCCATTGTTAAAAATCGTCCCTTTGAGACTAGTGCTAAGTTAGCTGACCTGATCAAAATTATTTACGCCCGCGGCTCAAGTGGTAAGACTTTCCGTATTCATCCAGCCACTAGAACTTTTCAAGCGCTTAGAATTGAAGTTAACCAAGAACTTGCAGCACTAGAAGAGTTGCTAGAATTAGATTTTGAAGTCTTGCAGCCAGGAGCGGTGCTGGCAATTATTTCCTTCCATTCTCTAGAAGACCGCCTAGTCAAAAATAGCTTCAAGAAATATGCTGCAGAGGGCAAGCTAGAGCTAATCTGCAAAAAGCCAATTACAGCAGGGGAAATAGAGCTTGAAAACAATCCTCGCTCGCGAAGTGCCAAACTTCGCCTAGCCAGGGTAAAATAATTATAGTGAGAGCTCAGAAAAAAGAACTACTTATAGTTATTGCTCTGTCCATGTTTGGACTTGTGTTTTTCTTCTCGAGTGCTGATATTTTTTTTGAAGTTAGTAATTCAAAGCTTGAAGCAGATATAGATCAATTCTCAGAGGAGAAAGAAAATCTACGTGCAAAATATTTATCGCGCATTGCACTGGCTAAACTTGATCGCAGAGCGAGTAAATTGAAGATGCAACATGCTGATGCTAGTACTAGCTATACCGTTTCAAAAGCTGAAAGCAAAGAAGAGCAACATAGACTCGGGCAAAAAGTTAAAACCGAAAGTTTAACCACTATAGTCTCTGGGTATTAGCCAGAGTAGAAAGCTCCCAGATGCAAGGCATGTGAAGCCTTGAAAAGGCGCGTTCGAAGTGGGCTGTAGCCCATGAGAACTCACATAACACAGCAGATGGGACTTTATACCTGGCTAAAAGGGTACTTCTTCGCTTGATGTTGCATCCATCTCAGAGCCAGCAGTACTAGTCTCTGGAGTAGAGTATGGATCTTCCATTTCTACAGATGCACCAGTAGTTAGTGAAGACATCAAACTAACTTTGTTAGCTTCAACAGTTAGTAAACGAACAAGTTTACCTTCATTAGTATTGAATTGATCAATTTGCAAACGACCGTTGACCACGACACGAGTGCCAGGAGTCAATTGAGAAGCAAGTTCTGCATTGCTATCACCCCATAGTGTAACTTTCACTGGGTATGATTTTTCTTCCTTGGCTCTGCCGTCGTAACGCAAAACTGACATTGTAAAGTTAGTGACAGTATTGCCATTCGGTGTTGTTTTAGTTTCTGCAGCTTTCTTGACTGTGCCAGAAAGCGTTGCTTGTGATAAAGACATAATTACTCCTTTGGTTTCCCCCTCTACAAGATTAGTTAAGCAGCTGCTTGTAAAGCAAAAAACTCAAATCTAAGCACTTGACCAATCAAGTTCAAATTACGTTTGATTTCAACTAACTTACTTGGATCAGCTTCAACTTCAAGTGTGACTTGATAAGTTTCACGACGCTTGTTGATTTGGTATGCAAGTCTAAGACTTTGTCCTTGATGTGATTTAACAATGCTAGCACCATATTTATTAAGTACAGCCTCAACTTCACGGACAATTTTCTGTGCCGCAGCTTCATCTTTCTTCGCTTCAAGTATTAAAAACAGTTCGTAATTTCTCATAGGCAGTTAATTATATTAATAATGACCTACAAATTGCAAGCCCCTAAAGGGTCGTATATGGACATTGGACATTTCAGTGTATGACGTATTAAGAACCTGTCTTGAAAGTTCAAAAACAAGGCTTCCGAGTACCAATATCGTTTAATTTGAAGGTTTTAGCTAAATACATCCGAAGTTTGCTATAGCAAATGAGGACGAGCATAACGCAGTTATTGGGCTTGCAAGACAGGTTCTAAGCGAAATTTGGGGGGATAGGTTAGAATATGTCCAATGTCCATATACGACCCTAAAGCAGATATCGGAATTTTTGGCGGATCAGGTCTTTACTCATTCCTTGAAAACGTGGAGGAAGCTACAGTGGAAACCCCCTATGGGTCTCCATCTGACAGTATTTTCCTAGGTGAGCACGCTGGTAAGAAAATAGCATTTCTACCAAGACATGACCGTCAGCATCGAATCCCACCACACAAGATTAACTACAGAGCTAATGTTTGGGCTTTCAAGGAATTGGGTTGCTCTTCAGTGATTTGTCCTTGTGCTGCGGGCTCGCTACAGACCGAATACAAACCTGGAGATTTTGCCATAGCTGATCAGTGGGTCGACCGCACCAAAGCTCGCGAGGACACTTTTTTTGATGGACCAATAGCGACACATGTTAGTCCAGCAGAGCCTTACACTCCAGAATTACGTCAGTTTGCCATTGAAGCAGCTCGCCAAAACGATATCCCCGTCCATGACGGTGGCACTGTAGTTGTGATTAATGGTCCGCGCTTCTCTTCTAAAGCTGAGTCAGAATGGTTCCACAAAATGGGCTGGCAAATTATCAATATGACTCAGTACCCAGAAGCTCACCTGGTACGTGAAGCAGGTATGGCATGTGTCAATATTTCCCTAATCACCGATTATGATTCAGGGGCTCATTCTGGTA
This sequence comes from Candidatus Melainabacteria bacterium, assembly GCA_028817775.1. GTDB lineage: Bacteria > Cyanobacteriota > Vampirovibrionia > LMEP-6097 > LMEP-6097 > JABHOV01. Next base: position 9,757 of record JAPPOW010000195.1, read on the forward strand.
CTGAACCGGTCAGCCACGCTGAAGTGATTAAGGTATTTGGGCAGAATATTGAGAATCTGCGCAAATTACTTTTCTCTCTGATTGAAAAAATCCCTGCTGGGAGTTTTATGGTGCTGATAAAGTGCTTGAAAATAGTAGGTTTTAATGAAAGTTGTAGCAGTAATCCCAGCTCGTTATGCTAGCACTCGTCTTGAGTGCAAGCTACTGCTAGACCTCAATGGCAAATCAGTCTTGCAAAGAACTTATGAACAAGCTTGTAAAGCTAAACATCTGGAGCAAATAATTATTGCTACTGATGACGAGCGGATTTTGGAGCATGCTCGCAGTTTTGGAGCGCTAGCTGAAATGACTTCTAAGGATCATAAATCTGGTTCTGATCGAATTGCTGAGCTAGCTAGCAAAAACCAGGACTGGCAGATCATTGTTAATGTCCAGGGTGATGAACCGATGATCAATCCTGCTGACATTGATAAGGCAATTGAACCATTTTTGCATGATCCACATTGCCAAATGACTAGTCTTTATCATTGCATCAGCGATACTGACGAAGTTAATAATCCTAATAATGTTAAAGTCATTACCGATGCCAATAATATGGCTATGTATTTCAGTCGCAGTGTCATCCCCATGGATAGGTCTGCTAATAAGCAGCTTGAATACAAAAAACATATTGGTCTTTATGCATATCGGCGAGAAACTTTATTACAAATTGCCTCATTCTCTCAAACTGAACTAGAGTGCAGCGAAAAATTAGAACAATTACGCGCCCTAGAAAATGGTATTCAAATCAAAATGCTGGAAGTGGAATCGGCGCCAATTGGTATTGACACCCGGGAAGATTATGATAGAGCCCTAGCTCAAATTATAAAATCTTAACTTAAGCACCATGGTAAGATAAATACTGGTGCGTCCAGAGTTAACAGAGCCAGGTAAATTTTTTATCTATGCTGATACCAGAGACTCTCTTGAAAATGGGACTCTCTCACTTGCTGACTTTCTTGATTTTTTAATCAAGACTGAATTTAAATCTTTAATTAGAGAAGATTATGAGCTTGA
>JAPPOW010000195.1:10822-18437 GCA_028817775.1 Candidatus Melainabacteria bacterium
AGTCAAACGTCAACAAGCAGGTATTGCTGATGACGCTTTTCTTGCCAAGCTTAATCAACTAATAGAAAAATATCCTGCTGATATAGGTAAACAGGAACGAGGAGAGAAAGAAAGACCTCGCTCCATTCACTTAATTGTCGCAGAAGAAAACATTCATTCAAATGAAGCTTCAGAAGCCTTTGAATATGAGAATATCACTCACCGTGATCTTGATTTTGTCGCCAAAACAGCCAACCATCATTTTGAACGCTCAACTTACGCCGTTTTGGTCAATGATACTGCAAGTAATTTGCGCCCTCCTAAGTTTGATCCTGAGAAAAGAATGCAACTTAAGCTCAAAGGTGGTGAATTATTAGGGAGAGCTGCTGCCGCTGATAGTAGCATCAGTGATCAAAAGCGTTCTGAATTGATGGCAGGAATCTTGGCAGCAGCAGCAGAGGAGGGGGACTATGAACCGAGTGAAGTCCAAACCATCAGATCTGAAACATTTGCACAATTACCAAGATTTAGTCACAGCGATCCTCTTGAATTAATTCGCAATACTTTCAGACCAATACTTGCTCATATACTTTATGAAAATGAACTCTACAAAGAAGAACTAAACTTGGCTGATATTCCGACTTGGAGGCAAAGTCAAATTAAAAAATTGCATCAAGACAAGCAAGTCAAAGCCCCACCTGCAGTAAGGGAATTAATGGACAAGCTGGTTAATGGAGAAACGGTGCAGACCGACAAAAAATTCTTTGCCTATTTGGCAAGCCTAATCTGCTATCAAGCTTAGCTAAATTTAACCATGTGGTAGACACCTAATTTCATCTATTCAGCTTGAATTTTAGCTAATATTCATCTCAAAGGAGGTATCCAGATGTGTAATTATGAATACACTGAACATGCCAGAATACGGCTTCAAAAGCGTGGCATCAAAACTCACTGGGTAGAAGCAAGCCTTGAAAAACCTGATGAAATGCTATATTTAGAAGGAACTGAGCTCGTGCACTTCATCAAAAGAATCCATGATTTCAACTCTAGGTTCTTGAGAGTGATAGCCAATATTAAGACGAAGAAGATCATAACCGCCTATTTTGACAGAAGCTTGAGGAGAAAATATGAAAATCAAAATCGATAATGAAAGTGATGCAATGTATATTAGCTTTGTTGAAGATGCCGAAGTAATCGAGTCTGAAGAGATCAAGCCAGGTTTAATAGTTGACTACAATAAGGAAGAGAAAATTGTAGGGATCGAACTCGTAGGCATACGTGAGAAAATGCCCGAGTTGGATCTTAAAAATATTTCCTTAGAAACTAATTAACCGGTCTTTTTTATGAGCTGTTCTTACGAAAGCTAGGCTTTCGTGACAGCTCTGTTAGTACCGCCACGCAAGTTGTTAAACGCAGCCATACCAGGATACTGAGCTTGAGGACCTAACTCCTCTTCAATACGCAATAATTGATTATACTTAGCCACACGATCACTACGGCAAGGCGCGCCAGTCTTGATTTGACCAGCGTTGGTTGCTACCGCTAGATCAGCAATGAAAGTATCTTCAGTCTCACCAGATCTATGTGAAATCACGGAAGTAAGTTGGTGTTTCTTAGCTAATTCAATAGCATTGAGAGTCTCAGTAAGAGTACCAATTTGGTTTACCTTAATAAGAATACTATTTGCTGAGTTTTCCTTTATACCACGTGCCAAACGTGAAGTATTGGTCACGAACAAATCATCACCAACCAACTGAACTTTAGAACCAAGACGCTTGGTTGCTTCATTCCAAGTATCCCAATCATCTTCAGCAAAACCATCTTCAATTGAAATAATTGGATATTTGTTGATCCAATCTTCATAGAAATCAATCATCTCAGAACCACTGAGCTTACGTCCTTCCTTAGCAAGGTCATACTTACCATCAATAAATAATTCTGTTGAAGCAGCATCAATTGCTAGCATCAGATCACTACCAGCCTTGAGACCAGCTTGCTCCACAGCTTCTAAGATCACCTCTATCGCTTGCTCATTGGCTTTGAGACTAGGGGCAAAGCCACCCTCATCACCGATACTTGTTGAGTGACCAGCTTTCTTCAATACTGATTTAAGTGAGTGGTAAACCTCAGTACCCATTCTCAAAGCTTCAGAGAAACTCTTAGCTCCAACTGGCATCACCATAAATTCTTGCAAGTCAACAGAGTCAAGCGCATGCTTGCCACCATTGAGGATATTCAACATTGGTACTGGCAAAGTGCGAGCGTTAGGACCACCAAGATAGCTATACAAAGAAAGTCCTGAAGACTGAGCTGCCGCCACCGCTGCTGCCAAACTTACTCCAAGAATCGCATTAGCTCCAAGATTAGATTTATTGTCAGTACCATCAAGACTAATCAATAGATTGTCCAACTCTGCTTGCTGGGAAGCATCCAAACCAAGGATATTTTCAGCGATCACTTCATTGATATTCTCAACGGCTTTGAGCACTCCCTTGCCAAGATAGCGTGATTTATCACCATCTCTCAGCTCACAGGCTTCAAAAGCACCAGTACTAGCACCACTAGGTACTGCTGCTCTTCCAAAGGAACCATCCGATAAATAAATCTCGGTTTCGACAGTTGGATTGCCTCGGCTATCCAAAATCTCTCTTGCTAAAACTGCTTCTATCATACTCATAGTCTATACCTGGGCAATTATAGCGCTCATATATAGCCCAAAAGGGTTAGAGAGCAAGAAAATTTCATTAATTTAGGCCACTCAGATAATCCCTCAAGCTCCGATAAACATAGACGTCAACTGCAGGAGCGCAGGAGGACTCGCTGCAGAAACGAAAAGGAAAGAACAATGCAACTCACTGTCAATACAAATACTCAAAGTCTATTCGCTCAAAGAGCTTTGAGATTCAACACAGGTAATTTACAAAGTAATATCGAACACCTGTCAACCGGTTATAGAATTAATAGAGCAGCCGATGATGCTGCTGGCTTATCAATCGCCAACAAATTATCAACAAGAATCCGCGGATTGGAGATGTCACTCAAGAACGCCGCCGATGGTATTTCACTGATTCAAACAATGGAAGGTGGACTTGGAGTAATCCAAGAAAACTTACAGAGAATTAGAGAACTGGTCGTACAAGGTGTCAACGGTACCAATGGTACTGAAGAAAAAGACGCACTGCAAAGAGAGATCAATGAACGCGTCAAGATCATTGATGATATTGCTCAAGCAACTAAGTTCAATGGAATATCACTAATATATGATAACGATGCAACTACTGCAAATATTACCTTACAAACAGGTGCTGATGATGGTGAACAAACAGTAATAACACTAGCAGCTGGTAATAATGGCGGAGGCTCAAATAGTGGTATTGAAATTGATATTACAGAGCAGGCTACAGGTACAAGCAGTGATGATGGTCACTTGGTTGAAGGTACAACAACAAACTTTGCGTTAGATAGACTGCAAATCAGTGGAGCTACAGTTAATTCATATAACTACGCGACTCACTCAAGTAATATTGCAGCTACCGTAGCTAATGTTGATCAGATGATTAACAATATTTCGAGAATGAGATCCTATGTTGGTGCTACTCAAAACGCATTACAATCCAAAGTTGAATACATGGATATTGCAAGAGAAAATGCACTATCAGCAAGATCAAGAATTCAGGATGTTGACGTTGCAGCAGAGAGCAGTATTTTGATTAAGAATCAAATCCTGCAACAAACAGCAGCAGCCATGTTAGCCCAAGCAAACACTGCACCGCAGATTGCATTGCAGTTGCTGGGATAAAAGTTTAGTCCCCCCACAGGACTAAAGAGGGGAGGTACTGACTCCCCCCCCCTCACACAATGAGACCCGAGAACTCCCCTTATGGGGAGTTCTTTTTTTCACTTCCGGGTTGTAACGCACGTAACGTTTTCAAACTTAATAATCAATATGGCTAACTAGTATTAACAAAGCGTTACGTGCGTTACAACCCGGAAGTGAATATCAACCAAATGGTCTACGCAGATATCCCGTCAAAATCCGATAGATAAATTAGTTCTTGCAACACGCAGGAATTCAACAAGGAGGAAGGGATGCAACTGACGGTAAATACGAATACACAAAGTCTCTTTGCACAAAGAGCTTTAAGGTTCAATACGGGTAACTTACAAAGTAATATTGAACACCTATCAACAGGTTATAGAATCAATAGGGCGGCTGATGATGCAGCAGGCTTGTCAATAGCTAATAAATTATCAACGAGGATTCGTGGTCTTGATATGGCATTGAAAAATGCAGCTGACGGAATTTCATTGATTCAAACAGTGGAAGGTGGTCTTGGAGTAATCCAGGAAAACCTACAAAGAATCAGAGAACTAGTAGTCCAAGGGGTTAACGGAACTAACGGTACTGAAGAAAAAGATGCTCTACAAAGAGAAATAAATGAACGAGTCAAAATCATTGACGATATTGCTCAAAATACCAAGTTCAATGGGGTTTCACTTATTTATGATAATGATGCAACCACAGCAAACATAACTTTGCAGACTGGCTCAGACGATGGTGAACAAACTGTAATCACATTTGCAGCAGGCAATAACGGTGGTGGATCAAATAGTGGTATCGAAATTGACATCACGGAACAAGCCACTGGTACCAGCAGTGATGATGGTCACTTGATTGAAGGTGCAACAAATAACTTTGCACTAGATAGATTACAAATCAGCGGCGCAACTGTTGATTCCTATGGTAATGTCCAAGGAAGCCATACAGACAACATTGCAGCAACTGTTGCAGATGTTGATGCCATGATTAACGCGGTCTCAAGAATGCGATCTTATGTGGGTGCAACTCAAAACGCACTACAATCTAAGATCGAATACATGGATATTGCACGTGAAAACGCAGCGGCAGCGAGATCTCGAATACAAGATGTCGATGTTGCCAAAGAAAGTAGTATCCTAATTAAAAACCAGATCTTACAACAGACAGCGGCAGCAATGCTCTCACAGGCTAACACAGCCCCTCAGATAGCACTGCAGCTTCTTGGTTAATAGATATGCACATATCTAGAAAAGCTTTTAGTCCCCCACAGGACTAGAAAATGGGTTGATACTGACTAATATCCCCTCCCACAATGACCCAAAAATAAAAAGGCTCCCTAAAAGGGAGTCTTTTTATTTATCGTTGTCATCCTGAGGAGCGCTTGCGTGACGTCAGGATCTCCGTATCAGGTTGGTAACGATGAGATCCTTACGCTTCGCTCAGGATGACATAAAAAAAGAGCCCCCAAATGGGGGGCTCTTTAACATTTTGCTGTTCAGTATTGGCTCTTAGAGTTCTAGAGTTGAGATACCTTTTCCAGGGATATGGAAAACAGCGTGAGTTGCGTTAGATGGGATAGAAGCGCCATCTTCAGCTCTACGTCTCGCTCTTTGAGCATCTTTTCTATTTCTCTTAGCAAGGTCTAGAGCTTCAACTGTACCATCATCTAGTACGAAGTGTGCAAGTCCCTTGTTACCAAGTCTTAGACCTTTGAGAACTACTCTAGACTTCTTGTTAGTCCTTACTCTGGTCAAGCTAGGAGCTTTACCACCAAGAGTTGCAGTACTTGAGTCAAGACCACTTAGAGTAACAGTGCTTCCGTCACCCACAGTAGTTTCAACTACCTTACCACTAGACCTACCGAAGTTAACAATACCAATGAACTGGTCAGTTGTACCACTTACAGCAGTCACCGCGTTACCACCTAAAGTAAGCTGATCAGCAGTAGGAACGAAGTCCGAACCGTCAACCTTACCAGAAGCGCTAACTGTGAATACTACAGGAGCAGTACCACGCTCAGTGAGCGTACCTAAACCAATATCACTAGCAACAGCTGAAAGTAGTAATGGATCAACATTCGCGTCATCACAAGTCGCAGATCCTAATGCTGGCGTAGTGATCGCAGCACTATCAGGAACCTGACTTAAGTTGATTGCTGTTCCAGCCGCACATCTGATATTAGCTTGGAAGCTACCATCAGCTTGTACAGGAACAATGATGTCATCCACAGTACCGTCTACAGTGATGATAGTACCTGGCTCTAATGTACCTGGAGGTACAGAAACTAGAGCATTGACTGCAGCTGTAGTTCCGTTGATTGCAGAAGTCAATACTGAGATTTCAGTATCACCATCTAATTCAAGGAATCCAGAAGTGCTATCAACTTCAGTTCTTGTTGCATCACTCAATGTTGCAGGGTTACCATCAGCAAGTACAACTGTAGCGTCATTGTCGCCACCGACGACATTATCAGCCCAGTCAGTATCGCTAGGTCCATTGGTAGTAGTGTCCTCAACTTTAGAAGCGTAGAGGTTTCTCATCGCATCACCGTCAGAACTAGCACCATTGAATGGACTTAGGAAGTACTCATTGGTAGTAGTAGTAACTTCCTGGATCGCTCCAGCAAGACTGCTACCTACAACGACACTGGTTCCAGCAACTGACGCTGCACTTAAACCAGAAGTAACACCAGCAGCCGTACCAGCAACCTCAACCCAAACAATTAGGTCTTGATCTGTAAACGACTTAGCTGAAGTAGGCGCTGTGAGTTGTAAGCTAGGAATTCTAATTCTAGTAGTTTCTTCGAATGGAAGTTCATTACCAGTTAGAGATCTAGTATCAATCTCGAACGCTACCTCGTTGTTACTAACTTGGTGTACTGCAGTATCAGCTTCGATTGAACCATCGCTAAACAAGATGTTAGCTCTAGCAATCGCGCTTGCACCGTTAGTGATACCAACATTGCTTATTGCAGACTCTGTAGAATCTCCAGCAAAGCTAGTTGCAACGTGTACTCTCACTGCTGAGTTAGTTACATCACCAAATGTTGTTGGTACACCAGTAGAACCAGCTGAAGAGCCAGATCCTAATGGAATCGCATCCGCAACACCCTCTGTGATACAGATATCAGGGAGAGTAACTGTTTCAGGAGTACCTTCAACCAATCTCAGTGCAGGACCAACTGTACCAGCGTAAGTTGTTTCTCTTGCACCACGAGTTACATGAGTAGACTCAACAGAGTTAGCTGTTGGAGTAGTAACTGCACTGTCATCAAAGTCAGACAACTTATCAGGACAGAATGCAACAGTTAGGAATGTAGAACACTCACTAGCTAGAGATACTGTACCTAAAGTACCAACTAAGATATCGTCAGTAAACGCAGCTGTACCTTTGTCATCGTAAACTGCAACAGTTACATCAAAGTCAGTTTGACCAGCTGGAACAAGTAGAGCATGTGGCTTGAATACAAGCAACATAAGTCTATCGAACGCAGTTTGAGTCACTGACGCGAATGTAATTCCAGTTACGTCAACAAAAGCCTGGCTCACAGTACTTGAAAGTGCTTCTGCTCTGTCCAAGCTAGCGCTCAAACCACCAGAAGTTTCAAGTCCAAGTATCTCAGTCTCAGTAGCACTGTAGTCATTGATATCCATTCCAGCTGGAAGTGTATATCTGATTACAGCATTAGCACCGAGGTCTTCGATATCTTTGAAACCAGTCTGAAGACCACCATTCTCTGTAAGTAGGATACCTCTAGCTTTAGGTTGAACTACAAGACCGTTAGGACCTCTAGTTGATGTACCAGCAGTACCACCA
>JAPPOW010000215.1 GCA_028817775.1 Candidatus Melainabacteria bacterium
ACTAGTGGCTTAAAATACCCACGGGGAATTGGGGGAATGTATATAAAAGTTATTTCTTTGTTGTCATTAGTTTTGTTTTTGAGTGCTTCTGCTAGCACAGAAACACTTAAAGTTGGACGTCGATTGTACGAGTTTGATAGTCGGTCTTTGGTACAAATGCGAAGTTTGGTGAATCACCATAACTTGAGTTTGGATAATTTGATTGCGTTGAATTTTCCAGATGTATTGGATCAAGACTATAGAACTTTGGCAAATTTTAAATCGGAGTTGGCGCAATTGTTGTTTCATAGTAAGCATAAAGGGGATTTTGCTTATGAGGTAAATCAAGATTTTATGGTAGTCGCTGTAACGCTCTAAGGCTGTAGCGCTGTAACGGGTGCTGATGTTTTAGTCTCTGTTGCAATATTAATTTATATATGCTGACCGTTAGAGCCTTAGAGCGCTACAGCGATAGAGCGTAATCACTTAGTGATTATACTCAGTTTAAGACTGTGCTATAAGTGGTATAACAATACTAACAATAAGTATGAGGGGGTATTGTTATGAAAGGTTTCATTGCTTTTGTAATGGTTTTGGCGCTGAGCGCAACAACTTTAGTTAGTCCTGCTATGGCTAGCGTTGGTTTGTTTAAACACGTTACATCTATAGTTACAACACCGATTAGTGTTGGTGTTGGTGCCGTGAGAGGCGGTTTGTCGAATGGTCTAAATAGTGACTTGGTTGATCAATTTCCATCAATCTTGATGCCAATTACTTTACCAGTAGGTATTGCTTTTGGTGCTGGACTTGGAGTGGTAGCTGGTTCAATCAAAGGGCTTCATCAAGGTCTGCATAGTGAGCCACTATCAGTAGAATCTTTTAGCCTAGATGGTAACTTGCTGGATTACGATCCTTACGACATCTAAACACTAGAGCTAAATATAATGAATTGAAACGGGGTCCTTAGGGACCTCGTTTTTTTGTGCGTAAACTGAAGTCTTAGAACCTGTCTTGAAAGTTCAAGAACAAGACAAGTTTTCACAAAGTAAATCTATCTACTAAGAACCAAGCAGTGCCGTTGTGAATAAATCTAAATATCTCGCGAGCAGAACCTGGCAGCACTGCACCAACTCCTGTGCCTCTACCCCACTGGATTGTGTTAGGAGTGTCTTGGTTATCAGCATAGAAGTTTATGTCTTCTTTTAGTTCAATAATTAATTGTTGACCTTTAGTACCACCAGTGATGTACTGCAAAGTATCAGTGCTGGTATTGTTTGTGTCATCAATGGTGACATAGTTTAAATCTGTGGCATCAATAGTATCGCCGCCTTCAATATCTTTGCTAGATGGATCAATTGCCATTGGTGTTGGACCATTGAGTGTTGCAATAGTACCACCACTACTAGGTAGAGTTAGATTCATATCACCAGAATTTTGTGCTACTAGAGTTACATTAGAGCCTACTGCCCCGCTCATTGCAAGGCTTTGATTATCATTGTCGATAGAAGTATTACTGCCAGCTGGTCCTCTTGGTCCAATTGGTCCAGGTGAGCCACTTGCTCCTTGTGGTCCCATCGGTCCTTCCTTACCAATTAAGCCATCAGGGCTAAACTGGTCAGGGATTGAAATTGTTTCATTTTCGTCATCGAGTACATCAGCTAACTGTAGGTTTGGATCATTGAAAATGATCATAGTATGTTTGAAACGATTTTCTTTGCTGAATTTACCACCCCATACTTCAAAGCTAACTCTGGTGTCGTTAGCTACAGTAGGAATTTTGGTGATAGCTTTCTCGCCGCCTCTACCAATTTGCACTGGCAATGCGATGGTAAGTTCGTTACCATTAACGTCACTGGCAACAATTTGAATCTGCAATGGATTCTTCTTGCTATTCATTCTAGTGTGTCTAAAAATTAGTTCGCGATTCTCGATATAGGTAGCTGGAATATTGCCACGGATACGAGCTTGTACCAGGTTCATTAAACCTGACGCCATTATTACTATAACTAAGAGATATTTCTTCATTCTGGAGTCCTTTGGCTACATTAATTTGTATCCCGTTTGTCTTTGGCTTATGTACTAGATCAGAAGGTTTACTGTGATTTTATATTGCTTAGCACCTGCCTACAAAGCTCAATAACTTTGTTATGCTCGCCCTCATTTGCTATAGCAAACTTCGGGTGTATAAAACAGGCTCTGCCAGTTTGAATTATTTTCATGCTCGCAAGCCTCGTTCTTGAACTTTCTAGACAGGTGCTCAGACCCCTTCTGCTCAAAATAAGCTTGATACTACAAAGTTGAATAAGGGGTATAATTGACATATGTCTGATCAAGAAGCTCTATTTATTGGCAGCGGAGTGACAATAGCTCTAATTATCCTTAATTTACTTGGCTTTTTGTTCTTGCCAGTTATTGTTTCAAAGTTGAAATCTAAGTAGTTTGAGCACAGGCTGAAGCCAAAGTTCTATTGAAATCAGCTAATTCTCTTGACTGTGCTAGTTGCTCAGCCACATTTTCCTGAATATATACGGGGAAGCGCTTCACTAAGTCTTTGATTGACTTAGTTAGGGCGCTTACCATAGGACCGTGTGTGCCTGATTGGTCGGCATTACGTTCGATCAATCTCCCTAAGTCACGAGTCATTAATGCTACTTGATTGGAATACTCTGACATATTCATGATAAAAATCCTCCTTGATTTAGCTATGATCCTAGCATAGTTCTAATTAGTTTCGTTAGGGGTTTTAACTAGGTCATAAGCGGGTAGATTAATACTATGAAAATAGCAGTATTAGTCTCACAAGTACCTGACACTACAACCAAAATCGTTATTGATGGTAGTTCAATTGATGAATCCGACATCACTTGGATCCTCAATCCATACGCAGAGTTTGCAATTGAAAAAGCTCTCAAGCTTAAAGAAGCTGACTCCAAGGTGGAAGAAGTTGTATTAGTAGCTATGGGTCCAGAGCGCAGTACTGAAGCTTTGCGTCAAGGTTTAGCTATGGGTGCTGACTCTGCTATCTTGATTAAGTCTGATCATATTAACACTGAAGTGCTTGCCAATAAAGTCAAGGAGCTAGGTGCTGAGTTGGTTTTAGGTGGCAAAAAAACAATTGACACAGAGTCAAGCTGGACTGAAGCAGCTGTAGCTGCTCAGCTAGATCTAGCGTTTGTGCACACTGCAAACAAACTTGATTGGAATGGTGATGCTGTTTTGGCTAGCCGTGAGATTTCTGGTGAGAAACAAAGTTTCAAAGTAAATTTGCCAGCGTTAATCACATGCGACAAAGGCGATGATGAGCCGCGTTACGCTTCTGTTATGGGAATAATGAAAGCCAAGAAAAAACCACTAGAAGAAGTGGACCAGGCTGCTGACTCTAATATTGGAATTACTGTAGTTGAAGCTGAATTACCACCTGCTCGTCAAGCGGTTAAATTGTTTGAAGGTAGTCCAGAAGAAGCTGCTGAACAATTGCTTACTGCACTACGTGAAGAAGCTAAAGTTCTTTAAGAACCTGTCTTGAAAGCCCAATAACTTCGTTATGCTCGCCCTTATTTGCTACAGCAAACTTCGGGTGTACAAAAACAAAACCCTTTAGATGAAACGATGCCTATACTCGCAAGCCTTGTTCTTGGACTTTCAAGACAGGTTCTAAGGGATATGACCCTTAAAATAGTCTATTCGTATGATTTAGTTTGCTATCTCTGGAGTCAATAATGTATATGAGCCTAACTAGCTCTATATATAATGCATATAAAGCTGAAAAATTTTAAACGGCTATTCGTTTGTACTGTGTTACTTGTGCATATTTTATGCAGTAGTTTGTTACCAGTGCGTGCAATTACTGCAAGTAGTTTTAACCCAGCTGATGGTGCAACTGGTGTTGCAGTTGATGCAAATCTGGTACTAACTTTAGACGAAGCTTGGGAAGACGGTGCTACTAACTATATTTATATTAAAGATAGCAATGGTACAACTTTTGCAAGTTATGATATGACCGGTAGTCCATCACAAATCACTGGCGCTACCACCACTACTCTAACAATTAACCCAAGCTCTAGCCTGGCTTATAGTACAAATTACTATGTCTTAATCGATGACGATATTATTTACGATAGTGGTTGGTCCAATACTTATTCAATTCCAGCTACCACAACCTGGAACTTTAAAACCGTTGGCAATCTTGATACAACTGCTCCAGTTAGAATTTCTTTTGATCCAGTTGACAATGGTACTTGTGTATTTTTAAACAACGACTTAGTAATAACTTTTGATGAGAATA
>JAPPOW010000126.1 GCA_028817775.1 Candidatus Melainabacteria bacterium
ATATAAAGCATGCTAGCCTCTTATTTTGATGCAGGTGTTGGGAAATAGTAGAGAAAGACTTCATGCCGTGAACACAAAGAGTCCTGAAATTACGTCATTTGATGATGTCTTTCAAGCAGAACTTGAATACTATATGAATAAACTTGGTCTAGAAGAAGAATTTAAACCAAGGACGATTTTAAATCTAGCTTGTGGACAAGACCCTGCAATTGACGGCTTGGTCAATTTTTTGACTCGGCAAAATCAAACAAGTCAAGTAGATAAAATTGTCTATCAAGGATATGACTTAGATAAATCTAGCTTTTGGCCTCGCACATTAGCAAAATATGCTGATTCTAATTTGATTTCAATTGATTACAAGGAGAGAGACTGCACTGATCCAAGATATTTTAGAGAAGAAGATACAGATCTATTGTTATTCCAGCATCCAGCAAATTTATATGGTCCAATTATTTTTGAGAGAATTTTTGCAAATGGATTCAAGAGACTAAAAACAGGTGGTTTAGTAGTTGCAAACTTTCATAATAAGGAAGAACGAAGTGCATTTGTAAAATCTATCGAAGGTTGTGATGATATAGAAATGCTCGTCAATGAACCAGCTCCAGAACAGATATACGGGCAATTACCTCATGCGGGGTTTACACTGTTCTCTCAAACAGTGATAATAAGAAAAATAGGATCGTCAGGCTAACTATTCAGTAATATCAGCAAACAAAGCAGAACTTAAATAGCGTTCACCATTTGAAGGAATCACAGCAACGATAAGCTTACCCTTGTTTTCTTCACGCTTAGCTAATTCAAGTGCAGTATAAATCGCAGCACCAGAACTAATTCCACAAAGTACCCCTTCTTTAGTACCAGAGTCACGAGCAGTTTTCATAGCGGTTTCACTATCAACCTTAATAACTTCATCAATCAAATCGACATTGAGGTTATCAGGAATAAAGCCAGCCCCAATACCTTGAATTTTGTGTGGTCCGGGCTCGCCGCCACTTATTACAGCTGATTCTTCCGGTTCAACAGCAACTACTTTAAGTCCAGGTTTACGTTCTTTGAGTACAGTTGCTGTACCAGTAGCAGTACCACCAGTACCAACACCGGCAACTACGATATCAACCTTACCGTCAGTATCACGCCAAATCTCTTCAGCTGTAGTTTCAATATGAATCTTAGGGTTAGCAGGATTAGAAAACTGTTGTGGCATGAATGAGTCAGCAGTAGTTTCACAGAGCTCCTTAGCTTTCTCGATTGCTCCCTTCATGCCAAGCGCGCCAGGTGTCAGCACCAACTCAGCACCATAAGCCTTGAGCAATTTACGGCGCTCCATACTCATAGTATCCGGCATAGTGAGTACAAGTTTGTAGCCCATCACTGCAGCAATCATGGCAAGAGCAATTCCAGTATTACCACTGGTTGGCTCAATGATAGTTGTTTTGCCAGCACTGATTTGCCCGGCTTTCTCGGCTTCATTAATCATCGAGAAACCAATTCGATCTTTGACAGAACCGGCTGGATTAAAAAATTCAAGCTTAAGCACTATATCAGCCAGCGCGCCATTTTCTTCAGCCATTCGATTTAACCTAACCAAAGGTGTATTACCTATTAATTGGGATATGTTCTCTGCTATCTTTGTAGTACTAGTTGTCATGGAAGCTAATTATAGCAAAGAGCAGCAAGCACTTGAAATAATCCACCGCATCAAAGCAGCAGTGGATTTTGAGATGCAGCATCAATATATTAATGCAGTTGGCAATTCTGGTGACTTTAGAACTTTCATTCGTAACGAATGCCGCCAAGCATTGCAGCTCTACCGCGAGAGCCAACATTGGCAAAGCATTTTTGCTTTGATTGATCGTTATGGATTTCTTGATCTAGCTAGTCGTATGAAAATTATCAAGTCAGTGCTTACACACTTAAATGAATTAGAAGACTACTATAAAGAAATAGATCAACCCAAAGCTAAAGCTGAGCCTGAAGAAGAAGTCGCTACTGGCACTTTAGATTCTAATATCCAATACTTCAAAGGTGTTGGTCCAGTACTCGCTACTAAACTAGCCAAACTTGGTATTGAAAATATTGAAGGCTTACTCAACTATTTGCCGCGCGAGCATATTAGCTACTCAGAAGTCACTCCTATTAAAGAACTAGTTAATGGTGAGGATGTAACTATTATGGGACGCATCAATAGAGTCACCGCATTTAAAAGTCCTAAGAAAAACTTGGTCATCTTAAGTATCTTTATTAAAGATAGTAGTGGTCAAATCAAGATCAGTAAATTTTTTCAGGGCAATTCAACCCATCATTACTTGAAGCAGTACAAATCACAATACCCTAGTGGTGCTTATTGTATTTGTGTAGGCAAAGTCAAAGCAGATAAATATTCCAAGGCTAAGACAATCCACAATGCAGTAATAGAAGTAATTTCAGAAGATTTTAGTGAAGAGGAGCGAGCCAGCCAAGCTCATACCGCAAAGATTGTTCCTATATATCCTTTGACTGAAGGAGTCTCCTTACTTAAATTACGCCAATTAATTCACCGAGCCATCAAGCTTTATAAAAATCAATTAGAAGAATTTTTACCTGATTGGCTTATTGCCAAGAATAATTTAATTCCTTACTCACAAGCCATTGAAGAAATTCATTTTCCAACTAGTTTAGAAATGAAAAACAAAGCAGCAACCAGATTGATCTTCAATGAGATGTTCTTGATGCAATTGCGCTTTATGCAAATGCGCCGTAATTACAAACGTGGTCAAGCAGGTATCAAGTTTAATTGTTTTGAAGATGGTTTAGTCGACAAATTCATCAACTCACTGCCTTTTGAACTAACCTATGCTCAATCAAGGGTTTTCTACCAAGAGATCTTACCCGACATGGTTAGCAGCCAACCAATGCATAGATTATTACAAGGTGATGTTGGTTCTGGTAAAACCGTAGTGGCTTTTTTGGCGCTATTGGTTGCAGTGGCTGATGGCTACCAGGGTGCAATCATGGTACCAACAGAGATTCTAGCTGAACAGCACTACAAAAAATTCTGTGATTGGTCAAAGCCACTTGGTATCAATATCGGACTGCTTATTGGTAAACAAGGAGTTCGGGAGAAACGAGAGATGCTAGCTGCAGTTCAATCTGGGCAAATTGATATGGTGGTTGGCACTCATGCTTTGATTCAAGAAGGGGTTGAGTTTAATCGTTTGGGCATTGTAGTTATTGACGAACAGCATCGCTTTGGTGTTAAGCAACGTGAACAGCTAGCTCGCAAAGCACAAAGCAGCAATGATAGACAACTTACTATAAAGCAGCATGGGGATCCTGAGATAAGCCAAGGAGGTCCTGACGGGAATGCAAAGCATTCCCTCAGAATGACAACAGAAGAAGAAATTGTATCAAAGGATAAACTAAGCGTCGAAAAATTATTCATGACCGCAACTCCAATCCCGCGTACCCTAGCTCTTGCCATGCATGGTGATCTTGATATGTCAGAGATTGATGAATTGCCAGCAGGTCGTAAGTCAATTATTACCAAGCTAAGCAGCCGCAAGGCTGAAGCTTATAAACTAATCAAAGATGAGCTTGCCAAGGGCAATCAAGCCTATATAGTCTTTCCACTTATTGATGAGTCAGAAGCACTTGCAGCTAAGGCAGCTACAGTTGAGTTTGAAAAACTAAGCAAAGGCAATTTCAAAAATTACAAACTCGGTTTACTCCATGGCAAACTGAAAGATGATGAGAAAGAAGAAATAATGCAGTCATTTCGCCGAAAAGAAATTGATATTCTAGTTGCAACTACTGTAATTGAAGTTGGAGTCGATGTACCAGACGCTACTGTAATTCTAATTGAATCAGCAGAAAGATTTGGCCTGGCACAATTGCATCAATTACGCGGGCGGGTTGGTCGCAGTGACAAACAATCCTATTGTCTACTAGCTAGCGGCTCAGCTAGTCAAACTAGCCGTGAAAGACTTGGCATTATGGAAAAAACCAACAACGGCTTTATCATTGCTCAAGAAGATTTGCGTATCCGTGGCGCTGGAGATATAGTTGGACTCAAACAATCTGGTCTTTCAGATACTTTATTAGAAGGTTTAGTTGACCAAGAGGAGCTACTTGTTCATGCTCGTAATTCAGCTAAACAATTAATTGATACTGACCCAGAGCTTGAAGAAAATTCAGCATTAAAATCAAAACTAGCAGGTAAATCCAGTAATGTGATGCTGCATGCAGGCTAAGAGCTAGAGAATAATTATACACTGTAT
>JAPPOW010000185.1 GCA_028817775.1 Candidatus Melainabacteria bacterium
ATTGGTGCCGTTAGCGGTGCGATAAGACATATCGTAAGTTCTCCACCGCCACCACCACCGCCGCCAAAAAATTAGTATTGAAATTATGAAGCCCAATCACTTTTGATTGGGCTTATTTTAGTTTGGAAGGAGTGGGTTTAGTGTCAGTAGCCTGTGTGCAAGATTTAGTAAAAACAGAAGTTATCAATGATTGGATGTTAGTAATAGATGGCGCGCTTGATGAAGCTGTTTGTGATTCAATTGTGCAAGAAGCGGAGAGTAATTTGAAAAACTCTGGTATTCTCGGTGAACAAATATCAAAATACCGCACGAGTAGAGATAGTTTTCTTTCTACAGGCTCTGAGTTAAATGATATCCTTGATAATTTGATAGAGGATTGGATATCTATCCCAAAAGAGAATTTTGAAAGAGCCTCTGTGATTAATTACTTACCAGACCAGGAGTATAAGCAGCACTATGATTTTCTCTACCACATCGAGGGTGAAACAGATACGGCTGGAGATAGAACCTATACGGCAGTCTTTTATTTAAATGATGACTTCACTGGTGGTGAAACTTTCTTCCCAAAACTTGACTATGCGGTTAAACCTAAAAAGGGACGGCTTGTAATTTGGAAGAACTACATTGATGGATTTTCTAATTTCCAATCTTTGCATACTGGTCAAAAAGTTATTACCGGTGA
Organism: Candidatus Melainabacteria bacterium; assembly: GCA_028817775.1. GTDB lineage: Bacteria > Cyanobacteriota > Vampirovibrionia > LMEP-6097 > LMEP-6097 > JABHOV01. Next base: position 683 of record JAPPOW010000185.1, read on the forward strand.
GAAATGGATTGCCACAAAATGGGTCAGAGAAAAGAAATACATCCAAGGAGAAACTTAGCCTAAGATGAACATTAGTAGTCTTGTATAGTTGAAACCGATTAAAATGCTAGCAACTATGGGGGCAGCATTCGCTGGGGCATTTGCAATTTCCTATAAGCTGACTAACAGAAATGTGGGTACAAAATTAGCAAAAACTAGCTAAGTGTCACCAGCTTTTCATAGCTTCAATAACCTCATCTTCTGAAGTCATACAGTAACCTTGAGTGGTAGCAAGACTACTATGACCACAAGCAATCCGTAGATGGTTAAGTGGTTTGCCTTTGTTTGCATTGAGAGTAACAAAGGTTCTGCGTAGACCATGTGGGGTGATATCAATATTAGTTTTTTTTTGCTAATTCTTTGGAAGCGCTTACTTAAGTACTGTGGATCAAGTTGATTGCCTTGCTTATTAACAAAGAAGTAGTTTGATCTATATTTGAGCCTTAGCTTCAGATACTCAACAAGTACTGGTTGTAATTCTGAGCTGATACCCACCTTGCGGTTCTTGTTGCCTTTGCCAAGAATCACCTTGATTACACCAGCTTCCATATCAACATCAGCTAATTTTAAGTTGCAGACCTCGCTTGTTCTTAGACCAGTGCTAACCATGAACTTGATCAAGGTCAGATTGAGTTGCTTGCAGTAAACTGAGTAGCATTTGTAATCTTCAACTGCCTTGATAATCTTCTCTAGCTGAGCTTCAGTTAGTACTGTTTTGCGAGCTGGCAAGAAACGTTTGGGGCGTAGCTTTCTTAATTTTTCTCTTGTCTCAACTTCAAAGCCATTGGTTTCAATCAAGTACTTGGTGAAGGACATTACTGCATCATAGACATGGCGTCTAGTACTGAAGCTCTCAACAGGAATGGTCCCAAGGACTTTGCGAAAAGTATCCACTGAAACTATTGGTAGTTTGGGATTACGACCCAGTCGTTTGAGAAAGTAATTAAAGTAGTAGTCATAGATTTCAATAGTTCTTGGTCCTACTGGTTTGCCGCCAAGTTTGCCAGTTGCGCACCAATCTAACCACTCAGGCATTAATTCTCTAATTTGATTCTTGCCGAGTTCGCGGTCTAATCTGCTGAAGCGGTTAATACTGCCATGTTTGACACCCCGAAAGTGCTTACGTTTCCAGTCATGGTAGCTATCAATATCTATTTGATAGGTTAATTTGCCATGTTGCCACTGCCTTTCAGAGGGCAAGAAGCCATCTTTGCAGTAATTCTGGATGGTCCTGGAGCTTAATCCAAGTTTTTTTGCTATAGTGTCAGTATCTAAGTATGTCATTCGTTACTCCTTTTTTGGGGGTAACGAAACTAACGAAAATTTGCCGAACGCTCGACCAAGCCCAGTTATAGACTAGGTTTTACGTTGAACGGTCGAAGGCAGGGCTTTTAACCTATTGGTCCTAGGTTCAAATCCTAGCAGACGCACCATTAAGAAAGAAAAGGAAGTTCCTCGATCAATTCTATCCCACTCTTAGGGAGAGAGGAATTCGTGTCTATGGTGCAACTTTTTCTGAGGGAGGCGGTAATCATTCTTCAGAAGCTGATGATGGGACTCCTCCTTCGATTTTAGGTTTTTGGAAATACGGAGAGGATGCAGGTCAACCAGCAAAGCAAGGTCTTTTAGCATCTTTATTTGCGCTGCTACCTTTTAGACGGAGGGGCTAATTTTTTTAATCCTAATAAATGGATTGTTTAAGGAATTGGTAAATCCTTTGTAACCCGTTTCTCAACTTCAAACCTGGTTTGTTTTTGGGGATCTAAACCATTAGTTTGAAACCAAGTTCGTATACTTTCTCTGCGGCTCTCATCATGGTCATAGGCTCTAGATTCAGGATTGATTACAACTTCACTTGGCGTTTCGAAGATATCACCAATTTGGAATGGTCGTCCAGTTTCTGCAATGAGGCAATAGGGGACTGGTACGGAGAGTTCCCTGATGACGTTATGTAGGTCTAAACTTTCGACGTAGCCATTTCTATCAAAATAGATTTGAGCTACTTTAAAGTTATCGAAAGCACTATGCTTACCATGAACTTTGACACGGTCATTAGCCGAACCAATTATGGTTTTATTTCCTCTGACTTTAGAGCAATTTTCTTTGAGGAATACTTTAGTTGGCATCGTGTCAGTTCTTATATAGTCTGTTATTGGACGATCTTTGTCATCTATAAAAAATCTTGCAGGAACCCTAAAGACAGTAGTACTTCCCCCTTCGAGGATAAAGTCATCTGTAGACATCGTGAAGTTTTCAACTCTGGGACTGCTTACCATTACAAACTACTATACAGTATTAGCCGCTAGTAAAACCTTTTTCAAGAACAGTTTATTAAGGGGTGGAATAATAGAAACGATTTTCAATACTAATAGAGCAAGATTTCTAGTAATTCTATTTGGAGAAAGTATAGTTTTACGAGCCCGCTCTGTATCTGCAATTAATTGTGCTCCAATGGGGTACCTCACTCGGTGGTAATCTTCCAGACCACCTTCAACAAAACGCTGAGCTAGATCTACAGCATCAGCAATACTAAGATTCATTCCCCGGCCGCCGACTGGTGAGTGGCAATGAGCAGCATCTCCCACTAAGAAGACTCTACCTCTTTGGTATTCACTGGCTTGACGAACCCCGATCTTGAAAGTACCACTATGTTTAACTTCTGTGATTCTGAGACTATCTGGCAGATGATCAAGCACATCACCGGTGTTGGAAACAACTCTGACCCTATGACTCTCGAGTGGGACTACCAGTGCTAATTTGCCGTCCTTATTGAGATGGATATTAAAATCCTTGGAGTAGCGTTCGTTATCGGTGTAGATGTCAGCAATAGACCAGATCTCATCAAGGTCGAAGCCGGGAAATTCTATGCCGGTCATTTTTCGAGTTGGACTTCTCACTCCGTCTGCTCCAACTAAGTAGTCATAAGTTCTGCTTTCTCCGTTGACAGTTACTTGAACTTGTTCGGGATTTTGTTCAACTGCAGTCATCTCAGAGCCGTATTGAACATTTATGCCATGCTCAGCTAGTAGTTCACTTAGTATTGTTTCGGTATGGTTTTGGGCTAAACTAAACAATCTTTCTTGTGGACTTTCGTCTTGATCAACTGCTAATTTGATAATTTTACGAGCGTATTTATAGAAGACGGCATTCTCTATCGTGATAGATTCCTGCATCAACTTAGCACTTGCTCCACAAGCTTCCAGTAGTTTCATGGTGATGGGCAGGATACCAACTGCACGGGACAAAGTCGAAGGCCCAGCTTTTTTGTCAATGATATCTGCTTTGATACCTTGTCTTGCAAGTTCTAGAGCAAGAGTTAGACCTGCTGGACCGGCACCTGCAATTAGGATTTTGGCTTGCACGCATATAATTCTACTAAATAACGAAGCCTTGTTCTATAAGTAAATCTAGTAATACTTTTGCTGCTGGTGCTAGTTTGTCTTTATCGCTTGAACTTGCCCAGAAAATATCTTCAATCTCCGCTTGAGCTTTGATTTCACCCTCATAA
>JAPPOW010000014.1 GCA_028817775.1 Candidatus Melainabacteria bacterium
CGCCTTTTCTTTCTTGTTTAATGGGGCAGGTAATGGGACTCGAACCCACGAATGCGTAGCATGAGTGGATAAGACGGTTGTGAGAAAACTAGCAAGCAAAGTTAGCGGAGTTAGGACCCGTCTTGTCTGCCGTAAAAACGCAGCGCGTTTTAGGTAGCCCTAGTCCCACTACCGTAGCTAAATTTCTTAACCAAAACCTGCGTTGTGCGGATACGACCCTGAATCTCACGTTTGGCAGGATTCCTAAGTATCACTTAGATTTTCAGCCAGCCAAAAAATCCACAACCCTCTGGTCCACGATCAAGTCCTTAGGCATAATAGCCCGCTTGAGATACAAACTATCAAGACTACGGCAACGACTTAGTGCAACATAGGTCTGCCCATGAGCAAAAGCCCCATAGCCCATATCCAAAACCACATGATCTAAAGTTTGTCCCTGAGATTTATGCACCGTAATTGCCCAAGCTAATTTCAAAGGATACTGCTTGAATGAACTAATTTTTTCCTCACTCAACTTGCCATCATCAAAGCTATAACGGATCTTGTCCCAAGTCTCGGGGTTGACACTAATCACTTCACCATCGACATCAACTTCAATGAAACTTCGTCCAAGTGCAATCACGTGTCCGATACTACCATTGACATAACGTTTGTCTTTATCATTACGCAAGAACATCACCTGCGCACCTTCTTTAAGTTTCAAATTTTTCTCGGTAGGATACTCAGATGGCGTTAGCTTACCTTCAATCTCAGCTGTATAACTAAACTCCTGACCTGGTAAAGCTTTAAGCTCACGAACATTGATTGAATCAACCACCCTATTGGTCAGTGCAAGAGTAATAAAGTTGTCATCTTGTGGCTTAAACCTCACTCGCTGATTAAGCTTCATCATCAAACTAGAGTTCATTTGCTTATTACGAACAGCATTAAGAATCTCCAAGAACTCTGTGTCATTTTCTTGGCGAATATTTTTCTCAAGCTCATGAATCTCGAGTTCAGTATTTTGCCAGACATGAGCATTAAAGAAATAAATCCCACCATAATTTTCTTCAAAATATTGCTGCGCCTCTTGTCCCCGTACTACTGGCGGCAATTGAAACAAATCTCCAAACATTATCACTTGCACTCCACCAAATGGCAAATCAGAGCGCTTACTAAATCTAAGAATATGATCCATTGCATCAAGTAAATCAGCCCGCACCATAGAGACCTCATCTATAATCAAAGTCTCAATCTTAGCTAGTAAATCCTTGGTAGATTTTTGGGTACGCAATTGACTTGGGTCAATGATCTCTGATGGTTTGATACGAAACAAAGAATGAATTGTCTGTCCACCAATATTGAGTGCTGCTACCCCGGTTGGCGCCACCAAAACTGCTTGCTTCTTAGTCAATGACTTAAATTCATGCAAAAGTGTTGACTTACCAGTGCCGGCTTTGCCTGTAATAAACAAGTTCTTATCGCTTGTTTCCATCAACTGACGCAAAGCTTCTTGTTCTGAATTAAGGCTAATTTCTTGTTCTACTATAGTTACCATGCAGCCATAGTAACAGGTCTTGAAGCAGATTTTGCTCAATATGTGGCAAACACCTAGAAGATTTATCTCCTTAAGATTTTTGCTGCCCTGGTCAATTCAAAATCATCACAAGTTTCTTGTTCTAAAGCCTGAAACTGTAATTTTTTGGGACTTTTGAGCTTAATAGCAAAGACCTTAGTAATAGAATCGTCGTATTGACCAAGACTACCTGGATGAGTTTCATAGCAATAAGCTTTGCCATCTTTCTTGACATCAGCAAAATCACGGTTAATCAAACCAGAGCTCTGTGGCTCAAAGAGATAAACCCCCGACTCCAGTTCATCATCCAGCTGTCCGATTGAAAACAAAGCTAATTCCGGTCTGAGAATATCATCAGCCAAGGTCATATGTTCAGTCTCAGGATAGGGGCCTGCACTAGCTTTAGTAGAGAACCACATACCTGAAGCAGTTCCTCGAATATCATGTTGAAAATTACCACAAAGAGGTTCTACCCTACGCTTAGTCTCAAAGTAACCAAGATAGCTTTCTAGTTCTGTTTTGCTTTCATCTGGGAAATAATCAATAGCACAAGCGGTAACTCTATGATCTTGACTATGATCAACATTAGCCCAGCGTTTTTTACTGCCAACTTTATGTTGCTTAATGCGAGTATCAAAGAGTCCCCAATCTAGTTCATTATTCTCATCATCACCACCAGCATAACCGAGTAGTTGACCTGCTTCCACTTCTAAATCGACATCGGCAAAACAAACTTGACGCTCAAACTCAGTACCAGGCTCATGAGTTTCACATTGTTGCTCAGTCTCCAAGGCATCTAGTAAAGTATCACCCAACTGCGTCACATGCAAAAAGTATCCTGTAACTTCTTTACAAGGACTAAAAAAGATACTATAGATGGTATTCATACTAGTCATCGCTGATGAGTTCAGCTTAAAAATCTTCATATCAGCAGGTGCATAAACTGGTGATAGAGCAGAATCTGTGCTGTAGTCCATTTCAACTTCACGGCGCAAGTGCATATAAAAATGTTTTGTTGGCAGAGAGTGGCCAGCTGGATTAAAATTTCCCAGCGGTACAATCGTACGCAAATCACTCATATCAAGTGGCGAACGTTCAAACAATACTTGCTGGTCGCCGCAGCTTGCACCAGTCATGCCATTATCAATTTTCTTGGCACTAACTGAAACCATAGTCAAACAAAGCAAGAAAATTAAGCCAAAGTTTTGCATCCTATATGGTTTATAATCCCCATATGCGCATACTTCACACCATGATTAGAGTTGTAGATCTAGAGCAATCAATAACGTTCTATACTGAGATCCTTGGCATGACACTACTTCGCCGCAAAGATTACCCTGAGGGGAAATTCACTCTAGCCTTTGTTGGTTATGGCAATGAAACTGATAATTCAGTCATTGAATTAACCCATAACTGGGATACTAAGGAATATGAGTTAGGTAATGCTTTTGGCCATATCGCTATAGAAGTAGAAGATGTCTATCAAGCCTGTGACAGAATCAAAGCTGCTGGTGGCAAAGTAGTTAGAGAAGCAGGACCTATGAGACATGGTTCAAGTATCCTTGCCTTTGTTGAAGATCCAGATGGCTATATGATTGAATTACTTAGCCCAGAGCGTCAAGACTAGTATACATAAATCCCGATTCTAGTTATAATATCTTGGTAATGACGGCAATTTTAGCAGCCCCAATAGATGATACGATCCCGGATATACCACTCAATGAACCATTCCTAGGCTTAGCTGCCCAGGAAGAAGAAGAAGGTCATCAAACAGCAAAACATAATGCTTATCTAGTGCTAGTTGACGGCACAGGAACTGAGAGAGAAAAAATTATTCATTACCTTGACAAAGGTGGTGTAGTTGACGCAGACCAAAGAGTAATTCAGCTGCACAAAGCTAGTCAACTTAGCAGCGCCGAAGAAATTGAAAGAATAGCCAATGAAAGTGAAGTTCAAGACATTGCCGTAGTGAATCTCTCTAAAGAAACAGAGTTCATCAAAAACCCTCTTGCAGCAATCTACGATAATCTAGCTCGATTTGTGGACAGGATGAGCAATACCGGAGCAAGAATATTCCTTGGCTCAAAATTTGATAGTGATATTCAAAATTCTTTAATTACTGACAAAATAATGGGCAAATCGATTCTACCATTTGATGTCCTAGGGATGAATCTCAAACCAATCAATGATCTCGAAAACCACAGAGGTCTATTTGAAAAAATTGCAAAACTAATTAATAGAGTGGGTCAGGACTTCTGGGAAGCTGCTGCTGAGCTACTTGGAGCTAGAGAAGAAATTCCATCATTTTGCCAAGTAACAAACCATACTCTATTTAGACCGGGCGCAGGAGATGAAGCAAGCCAAACCGTCGAGGATTTCTTACCATTTATAGATATGATTTTTAATATTGAACCAAGCTAGACTAGGTGCTAAGATCGAAATATGGAAAACTCCGCTGAACTTTTAAACCTTGCCTTACCAACTATCTCTGGTCTAATTTTTGGTTTATTAATTGGTTTCAATCTCAAAAAACCAAGCCGCAAGTCTGTACTTAGCGGAGCAGATGATGAAACCAAGTTAGAGAACGAAGTTTTGCAGGATAAAGTTAAACAGCTGGAAGCTAAGATAGATACTCTGGAGCGAGCAATAGAGATTTCTAATTAATATTGAGA
>JAPPOW010000196.1 GCA_028817775.1 Candidatus Melainabacteria bacterium
AGTAGAATACTCTGTGGACGGATGCCGGAGTGGTTTATCGGAGCGGTCTTGAAAATCTTACGACGGTTGTGAGCAAACTATAGAATATCTATGCGGAGTTAGGACCCGTCGTGGGTGCCGTAAAATTGCATAGCAATTTAGGCACACTCTGTGGGTAAAGACCTTAAATAAAGAACTTATTAAAAACAAGGGATAAAAGAGGGATACAGATTAAGTATCCAGTAGAATACTCTGTGGACGGATGCCGGAGTGGTTTATCGGAGCGGTCTTGAAAACCGTCGTAGGGCAACCTACCGAGGGTTCGAATCCCTCTCCGTCCGCCATAATAAAAAAATGGGCCCAGCCTAGCCTTGATACAATCAATGTATGCAAGTACTAGAAGCCGTAGCAGAAAGAAGAGCCGTAAAGGCTTTTGATCCAAATCATCAGATGACTGAAGATGAGATCAATAAGTTACTAGAGACAAGTATTCTTTCCCCAACATCTTTCAATATTCAGAATTGGCGTTTTGTTGTTGTCACCGATCAAAAGCTCAAGGATCAAATTCGCGAAGCTGCTTGGAATCAAGCACAGGTTTCTGAAGCATCTATATTAGTCTTAGTTTGTGCTGACCTTAAAGCCTGGGCTAGAGACGCTAAGCGTTATTGGGCTAATGCTCCAGTTGAAACTCAAGAAGTTTTGGTGCCGATGATTGGAAATTTTTATGAGGGTAATGAGCAGTTGCAGCGTGATGAAGCAATGCGTTCAGTTGGAATTGCTGCACAGACAATTATGCTTGCTGCAAAAGATATGGGCTATGACAGCTGTCCAATGATTGGTTTCGATCCTATTAAAGTTGCTGACTTAATCAACTTGCCTGAAGATCATGTTATTGGCATGATGCTTCCTGTAGGCAAAGCACTCAAGCCAGCCCATCCACGTGGCGGACAACTTTCTGTAAATGAAGTTAGCGTGCGTAATAAATTCAATTGAGTTTTGATGCAAGCTAAGTTATTAGTTCTTCTTTTGTGTCTTTCTGCGGTTCAAGTTTGTTTTGCTGAGACTGAAGAACCAGTGCCAGTGATTATCAAATTGGAAGAAGTTGAAGCCTTTGAATCGATTGAGCAGTTAAAGTTTAAGGACAAGATCCAAATCAATAGTGAGTTGAGAGATTTTGCTCTTCCCTCCAAGCCAGAACTTGGGACTTTTTGTTTTGGTGCACTCAAAACTAATATTGCTTTGGATCCGTTTAAGAGGCAAGCAAGTATTTCAGCCGAGCTTGACTTGATTGATTGTTATTACTTGATCAAATCTAAGCCTGACCCTCGAAGCTTTATTCCTTATGCTGTCAAAAATATCAAAAGAGATGCTCGCAAGCAATATGATTGGTTTGAAGAATTGAAGCAGCAAATCTTTGATTAAATTTCAACTAAAGCAAAATGCTAGAATTAACTTAGTTATGAAGATTGCTTTTTTTAGTGCAAAGTCTTACGAGCAGCCCTTCTTTGAGCAAGCGAATGAGGGCTTGGGGCATGAATTCAAGTTTATAGATTGTCATTTGGAGCGTAGTACTGTTGAGTTCGCTCAGGACTGCCAGGCGGTTTGTGTTTTTGTTAATGATGATTTGAGTCGTTGTACTTTGCTTAAGCTCAAAGAGCAAGGAGTGAAATTGATAGCCTTACGTTGTGCTGGCTACAATAATGTTGATTTGGATTCGGCTGCTGAGCTTGGGCTTGATGTTGTGAGAGTGCCAAGCTACTCGCCTGATGCTGTGGCTGAACATGCAATCGCTTTGATTCTTACACTTAATCGCAAAACTCACAAGGCTTACAATCGTACTCGCGAAGCAAATTTTTCGATTGATGGTTTGATGGGTTTTGATCTTAAAGGAAAAACTGTCGGTATCTTTGGTTTAGGTCAAATTGGACACAGCTTTGCTGAACGTATGGCAGCATTTGGTTGCAAGATTTTGGTTCATGATCCTTACCTTAATGAAATTACTCACGACTATGATTTAGTTACTAGTTGTGAAATTTTTAAACAGGCAGATATTATTAGCTTGCATTGTCCGTTGACACCAGAGACGCATCATATGATTGACAGCAAAGCTATTCAAGCAATGAAACCAGGCGTGATGTTGATTAATACTAGCCGCGGGGCTGTAGTGGATACCAAGTCTGTCATTCAAGGACTCAAGACTGGTCATATCGGTTATTTTGCTTTGGATGTTTATGAAGAGGAAGCTGATTACTTCTTTGAAGATTTATCCAATACTGTTGTTTGTGATGATAGTTTAGCAAGATTGATGACTTTCCCCAATGTTCTTATTACTGGGCATCAAGCATTTTTTACACAAGAAGCAATGGAGCAAATTGCTCAAACCACTATGAATAGTGTTGAAGATTCTGCGCAAGGACGCAAGCTTGCAAATCAAGTTACTGCCCCACTGCGCACAGTAGTAGTATGATAGCCCAGCAGTATGTTCTAAAATTTAAAGATCTGTCCTTGAAAGATCTGGCTTCTGTTGGCGGCAAAAACGCTTCTTTAGGTGAGATGATTTCAAGTCTACCGGAGCAGATCAAGGTGCCTTCTGGCTTTGCCACCAGTGCCAAAGCTTATTGGGATTTTATCGATTCTAATAATTTAAGACCAGGGATTGCTCAAGAGCTGCAAGCTTTCAAGGCTGGATCGCAAGATTTACAGGCGACTGGAACTAAGATTCGTAATTTAATTTATCAGGCACAGTTCCCTGCTGAATTAGAGTTGGCTATTTTGACCGCTTTTGCAGAATTAAAATCTCATTACCAAGAAGAAATTACAGTTGCTGTCCGTAGTAGTGCTACTGCCGAAGACTTGCCTGATGCAAGTTTTGCAGGTCAACTGGAGACTTTTTTGAATATTGCAGGTGAGAGTGAGCTCTTGGATACTTGCAAAAAATGTTTTGCTTCTTTGTTTACCGATAGGGCCATTAGTTATCGAGAAGCCAAAGGCTTTGATCACGAGCAAATTGCACTATCTGTAGGAGTGCAGAAAATGGTGCGCTCAGATTTGGCTGGCTCTGGGGTCATGTTTAGTATAGATACTGAGACTGGCTTTAAAGATTCAGTCATCATCAATGCAGCTTGGGGACTTGGCGAGATGGTGGTGCAAGGTGCTGTTAACCCTGATGAGTATAGTATTTTCAAAGCCAAGCTTGCAGACTGCAGGCCAATTATTGGCAAGAAACTTGGTAGTAAGGAACAAAAAATGGTTTATGCAAGTGGCAGTAGTAAGGCTACAATTACAGTTGCTTCAGAGGAAGAAGAGCAGCAAAGTTTTGTGCTCAATGATGATGAGATTTTGACTTTGGCAACTTGGGCTAAAGCAATAGAGGACCATTATGGGCGTGCCATGGATATTGAATGGGCTAAGGATGGTTTGAGTCAAGAACTTTATATAGTTCAAGCAAGACCAGAGACAGTAGAGTCTCAAAAATCAAGTACTAAGATTTTTCAGTATCAAATCCTCGATCAAGCTGAACCAATTTTGCAGGGGCTTGCGATTGGCAGTGCTATTACCTGTGGCAAGGTTCAGCTGATAGAAAGTGCCAGTCAGATTAATGAGTTTGAGGCTGGCTCAATTTTGGTGACCAAGGAAACAGATCCTGATTGGGTCCCTATTATGAAGAAAGCTAACGGTATTATTACAGAGAGGGGTGGACGTACCTCTCATGCTGCAATTGTTAGCCGTGAACTGGGTTTGCCAGTCATAGTTGGTGCCAAAGATGCTCGTAGTCTTTTGAAGGATGAGCAAGAGATCACTCTTTCTTGTGCTGAAGGTGAGCAAGCAAAGGTTTATCCAGGCTACTTGAATTACAAAGAGGAAGAAATTGACTTAAGTCAAATCCCAGAGATTGATACTGAGATTATGCTCAATCTTGCTGATCCTGATACAGCCATGCGTTGGTGGCAGCTACCTTGTGATGGTATCGGACTTGCTCGCATGGAATTCATTATTAGTAATATCATCAAGGTACATCCAATGGCTTTGATTGACTTTGATAAGGTCAGAGATCGAGCTAGCCGTAAGGAAATTGACAGACTTAGCCGTCACTATGATTGTAAAGAAGATTACTTTGTTACTGAACTAGCGAGGGCACTAGCTAAGATTGCTGCTTCCCAATACCCTAAACCAACTATAGTAAGGATGAGTGATTTTAAATCCAATGAATATGCTGGTTTGATTGCTGGTCAATATTTTGAAAAAGAAGAAGCTAATCCAATGTTAGGTTTTCGCGGGGCTGCTCGTTATTATAGTGATAGTTACAAAGCAGCTTTTGCACTTGAATGCAAAGCTATCAAAAAGGCTCGTGAAGAAATTGGACTTGATAACATCATTATTATGATTCCGTTCTGCCGTACTCTAGAGGAGGCTGATAAAGTACTTGAATTGCTCAAGGCTAATGGCTTGGAGCGCGGTCTTGGTGGCTTGCAGGTATATGTGATGGCTGAGATTCCTTCAAATATAATTTTGGCTGAAGAATTTGCTGAGCGTTTTGATGGATTTTCGATTGGCTCAAATGACTTGACTCAACTTACTTTGGGGATTTCTAGAGACTCGGAAGAGCTATTGGAAATATTTGATGAGGATAATGAAGCTGTGAGAATTTCAGTAAAAGAGCTGATTGGCAAAGCCCATGCCCATAAGACCAAGGTGGGTTTTTGCGGGCAAGCGCCAAGCGATAAAGAAGGCTATGCTGAATTTTTACAAGAAGCAGGTATTGATTCAATTTCTCTCAACCCAGATTCGGTCATCGATGTAATTCGTCGTCTAGCTTTGTCATCCTGAGGGAGTGTAACGACCGTAAAGATCCCAGTATTGAATTAGAGAGATCCTTAGGCCCTGGAGGGCTCAGGATGACAGGGTGGGTCACCGTAAATGATAGAAGACCACTAGAGTCATTAAATAAAGAATAATCACCAAGACTGAATCTAGCCCCATCTGCATAAAGGTTTTCTTCTTGCGTAGTATTAAACCACCAAGGTAAATCGATGTAAGTATGATGCCAGAGATAATGGCGTAGCGTACTGAGTTATCTGCTTCTTGGAGTATTGCACCCTTGGTGTAGAAAACTTCAGCTGGCAGGAGTAGCGCTAGCATAATCATATTGCTACCAAAAATATTAGAGATAGCCATACTGTAGGCGCCCATAGAGACAGCAGTGATGGTGACACTAAGTTCTGGTAGGGAGGTGGTTGCTGCAAGTAAGGTTGCACCAATGAAACTACTACCAAGCCCAGTCATCTCTGCGATTGTTATTGCAGTGTAGACCAGCACCAGAGCGCAGAGCAAAACTATTACTACGTTAAAGCTGAACAGGGCTACTAACTGTCCCAGAGGACGTTTCTGGGCATAGAGGTGACCTGGCGTTGTAGATAGCTTGTCTATTTCTTTACTTGGGATTTCGATTGGAGACCATTGTTTATCGGCTTCATAGTGGTTAAGTACATAGAGACAGAGTAGGTAGAGTAAGGTCACAAGTATTGAGCCTAAGCCAACCCAACCTAGAATTAGAAAATCTTTGATTAAAATCATCGCTAGAGTGAAGGCCAAGACCAAGATTAACAGCGAGGCTTCAAGGAGTAGCGAGGATTGTAGAGCTAAGAAAGTGATTGGGGCTGAGACTGTGATCATATCAGCTACAGCAATGATTGCTGTCTGCATTGAGATGCCGCCAAACATATCATTCAAGACCAAGTGAGCTTCTCCTTTGGCAGAGCCTATTAGAGTGATAATTAATTCGGGTAAAGAGGTTGCAGCAGCAATGATAATGAAGCCCATTAGGGACTGAGTGATTTTGATTCGCTCTGCAATCACTACTCCATAAGTAGAGAGGCTTGAGCCAGCAAACCAAGTACCAATCCCAGCAAGAGCAAAAATCAAAAGATTGATAGCTAGTGGTAATTCGTTTAAGTCAATTAATTCAGTCATGCATTATGGTTTTGCTTTTGCAGAATTCGTAGACTACTATACTTGCGAGCGAATATATCAAGATGATAGCCCAGTCAGAAAGTCTTAATGGAATAGTAGCAAGGATTTGGTTGAAAAATGGTGTGTATATAGCGAGCAGATAAAGTAGCATGCTCAAAATAGTTGCATATACAAGTAATTTATTTGAGAATGGGTTGACCTGCCAGACATGAGCTTTGATTGAGCGAATGGCATAGACGCCAACTAGGGTGGTGATACCAAGGCAAACGAAAACTATGGTTCTAGCGTGCTCCAGGCTGTGGCCATTGGATTGTAGCCACATAAATAATCCAAGTAAGGTGAAGTCCATAATTAGAGCGTAAGCAACTATCAATTTGAAGTAATTTTTGTTTATTATAGCTTCGTACTTTTTGCGTGGTTTACTTTGCATTACTTTTTCGTCGAGCTCTTCAAAACTAAGTGAAATTGCAGGGAAAGTATCCTCGACCAATTTAACCCAGAGTATTTGTGCTGGTAGTATTGGTAGTGGCAGTGCTAGTAGGATTGAGCCGGTAACTATAATCATTTCGGTTGAAGAATCAATCAGTAGGCAGAGAATGACTTTGCGTAAATTGTTGAAAATGATTCTACCTCTTTTGATTGCTTCAACAATAGTCATAAAGTTATCATCAAGCAAAACCAGATCAGCAGTTTCTTTGGTAATCTCGGTACCTGAACCAACTGCTACTCCGATATCTGCTTTTTTGAGGGCTGGTGAGTCATTTACACCATCACCAGTCATAGCAACGATTTCATCGTTTGTTTGTAGTGCTGAAACGATATTGATTTTGTGTTTGGGTTCGACTCGAGCAAAGACTTTGATTTCTTTGACTCGTTGGCGCAGCTCTGTACTAGAAATTTGTTCAAGCTCTTTACCTTCCATGACTGACTCTTCTTTAATTTCAAAGCCAAGCTCGCGTGCTACTGAAATTGCAGTACGTTTGTGGTCACCAGTGAGAATGATAGGCTTGATACCAGCTTGCAGGCAGAGTTTGATTGCTTCTTTGGCTTCTGGGCGAATTGGGTCCTTGAGAGCAATAAAACCAAGAAAATTAAGCTCTCTTATTTGACTTAAGTCAAAAACTTCAGGTTTTCTAGGATAAGATTTGCTTGCTAGAGCCAAAATTCGATAACCAAGAGCTGTTATTTCTTCGCATTCTTGACGAAACTTATCCAATTCCTTATTGTCCATTTTACTAAGGCTAAGGATTTTTTCTGGCGCGCCTTTGATATAAGCGATGCATTGTTCTCCATCTTGATGCAAGCTTGCCATTAATTTCTGACTTGATTCAAAGGGAATTTCAGCTAGTTGTGGTTTGAGTTTGCTTAATACTGCTCTATCGATACCTTGCTGGCGGGCTGCTTCAAGCAATGCTCTATCGGTCGGGTTACCAATTGTTTTAGATTTCTCTTCACTTAATCTTGCTTCATTACAAAGGCAAGCGGCTTCTAAAATATCTTTGTTTTGGATTTGGTCAGAAGCTGGACTGAGATGCGCTAGTGCCATTTCACCAGTAGTCAGAGTGCCAGTCTTGTCGCTGCAAATAGTAGTGATGGAGCCTAGGGTCTCTGCTGCTAGCATCTTTCGCACTAGTCCTTTGTGCTTGGCTAGCTTTTGCATACCAATTGCAAGGATGATACTCATTGCTGGCATCAAGCCTTCTGGTACCGCTGCAACTACCAAGGCAACAGAGGTGAGAAACATTTGATAGATTGGTTTCTCCGACCAAATGCCAATTAGAAAAATCAATATATTGAGCAGGACTAAGACGATGCTAAGTTTCTTGCCAAAATCAGTCAATTGTCTTTGCAGTGGTGTTTGTGCTTCTTTTGTTGCATGAAGTAAGCTGGCAATTTTGCCAATCTCACTTTGGGCACCAGTGGCAACTACAATAGCTTTACCTTGTCCACCACAAATGCTACTGCCCGAGTAGAGCATATTAGTTCTCTCTGCTAGCGGAGTTTCAGCTGGAGACTTGCCTGCTTGCTTGTCAATGCTCAGTGATTCACCAGTGAGAGGAGCTTCGTTGACTTCCAGATTATTAGTTTCAATTAGGCGGGCGTCAGCGAGAACCTTGTCACCAGCTTTGACCACTATGATATCTCCTGGCACTATTAGGCTTTGATCAAGGATTAATTCCTTGCCATCTCTAATTAGGCGAGCCTTGCTGCTAATGATTTTACTTAGAGCAGCTAGTGATTGATCTGCTTTGTACTCTTGGATCACACCAATGATGGTGCTGATTAAAATCGTGACACTAATAATTGCTGCATCAAGCAGATGCTGACTTAGAAAACTGATAACTAGTGCAAAGGCAAGTACATAAATGAAGGGATTGGTGAATTGGCCAAATATGATTGACAATAAGGATAGGCTTTTGGCTCGAGCAATTTGGTTAGCCCCATATTGCTCTAACCTTTGTTTAGCTTCTGCTTGGCTTAATCCTTGCTCAGAGCTTTGGAGCTGGATCAAAAGTTCATCAAGTTCTTGACTATGGTTAGTCATCTTTGAGCTTGCTGTCGAGTTTCTCGTAGTCTTCAACATTGGCACGGCTGGTCTTGACCAATCTGCCCTCAAAGTCGTAGTGCTTCAAGACATATTCGCGGTTCACCGGCTCGAAAGAATCATATTTGGGGCATTGTTCTAGCTCAGCCTTGCTCATATCGATAGAGACTAATTGCTCATCGGTTTCAAAACCATCGACATGGAAATTAGAAACCAAGACATCACCAAAAGGATAAATGCCATTGGTATCAACCACTAGAAACTTGATTTCCCAAGCTTCATCATCAACAATAAAGTCCTTGACCTTGCCTGCTGGCTTGCCACCCTTGTCAATAACTTTATAGCCATCAACTACTGCAGTGCAGCGCAAGTCTTTATCACCGGTAGCTTCAACTACTTCCTTGACAGCATCAGTATCAGGGAACCACATCGGCAGCACGCTACCACTCCACGGGTCAGCTAAATAGAGAGCAGCAAAATTGCGCTTGTCAATTAATTCATGTTGGGCTGAAACTGGCAGATCAGAGCTATATGGTTGTGCTTCTTTGATTTGCTTTCTACTGAGATCAACATTGATACTTTGTTCCGCGAGCACTACTCTAAAGGCAGCTGCTGGTAATATCAGCACGTCCTTATCATCGAGCCAAGAGTCGATATGAACTACCAAGTATCGTACTTGCCAAGATTCATCATCAAAGTGCAATGATCTGACTGTACCAATCTTGCCATCAGTTGCATGGAGAGAATATCCTCTAAGACTGTCAACGCTTCTTAGCATGTATTAATTGTATCAGTTCCAGTGTCATCAGGTGTGTAAGCGCTTGGAGGACCACTGTCATCCTGAGGAATGCCAAAGGCATGACGTCAGGATCCCTGTGTGGAACCAATGAGATCCTGACGCCCTAAAGGGCTCAGGATGACACAGTATAATAATGATTATGAAGCTTAGCTTTCTTGGTGCCACTGGTACTGTTACTGGCTCTAAATATTTACTAGAAACAAGAGGCAAACGCATCTTAATTGATTGTGGTTTATTTCAAGGACTAAAAGAATTACGTTTACGCAATTGGGCTTCGCTGCCAATTGATCCAGCTAGTATTGATGCAGTCTTGTTGACTCATGCTCATTTGGATCACTCTGGTTATCTGCCGCTCTTGGTGCGCAATGGCTTTGCTGGACCGGTTTATTGTACCCAAGCTACTGCTGATCTTTGTTCTATCTTGCTGCCTGATAGTGGTCATATCCATGAAGAAGATGCCAGCCGGGCTAATCGTTATGGCTATACCAAACATCATCCTGCTCTGCCTTTGTATTCAGAGAAAGATGCTTGGCTAGCTTTGGATCAGTTCAAGCCACTGGAGTTTAGTAAGCAATATCATATTGATAAGAAAATATACTTTCGTTTTGAGCCGGTAGGGCATATATTGGGAGCTTCATATATTAGGATTGATGATGGTTCTTTGTCAATTACTTTCTCTGGTGATTTGGGCCGTTATCAAGATCCGGTGATGCGTTCACCAAGTCCTCTGCAGGACACTGATTACTTGGTTGTCGAATCAACCTATGGTGACCGCTTGCACGAAGCTAACGACTTACAAAATAACTTGGGTCAAATTATTAATGAAACCAGTAGCAAGGGTGGTTCGGTGATTATTCCTGCCTTTGCAGTTGGTAGAGCTCAGGCAATTCTCTATCATATTTACAAACTTAAAGAACGTGGAGTGATTGCCGACTTGCCAGTTTACTTAGATAGCCCGATGTCGATCAAGGCAACTGATGTTTTTTGTAAAAATCATCGCCTGCATAAATTAAATGAGGAAGAAGCTTACAAAGTTTGTAATGCTGTCAAGCAAGTCTCCACAGTTGAAGAGTCTAAAAGAATAGACCACTCGCCATATCCTTCTATTATTGTTTCAGCGAGTGGAATGGCTACTGGTGGTAGAGTCTTGCATCATCTCAAGGTCTTCTTGCGTGATCATCGTAACACTGTATTGTTTGCAGGTTTTCAAGCTAATGCCACTCGTGGTCGTAAGATGCTTGAGGGAGCAGAGACAATTAAAATTCATGGTGAACATATCCCGGTCAAAGCTAGAATCGCTAATCTTGAGGGGATTTCAGCTCATGCTGATTACAAAGAAGTGATGCAGTGGTTAGAAACAATGAAAGCAAGACCTAGTAAGGTTTTTGTCACTCATGGTGAGGAGCAAGCAGCACTAGCTATGGCTACTAGATTGCGGGAAGAATTTGGTTGGGATGTGGAAGTGCCAGAGTATCTTGATTCGGTTAACTTGTAATTAATGTCATCCTGAGGAACAGCAAAGCTGTGACGTTAGGATCCCCCAGATTCCGCAATGGGATCCTGACGTCGTCTTCGACTCCTCAGGATGACAAAAAAATCCCCGGACCGAAGTCCAGGGATTTTACTTATATTACAGTCAAATCAATTATGCTTTACAGCTTGATCTTAAGTGTCTTGGCTTCAAGATCACCAATGGTGACACGACCATAGTAAGTTGTGTCGCCATCCTCAAAGACAGTAGTATAAACACCGTCATCAAGTTTGTTGAGTTTCTTGCCAAGATTGAATTGAATTAGCTGCGCTGACTCACCTTCAACAAGCTTACCTTTCAGCTTAATTGCTTTTTGCATTTTCACTGTGCTTGTTCCAGGTGCTAGAAGATATCCAGTAACTTTTGAGAAGTCAAGATCTTCTACGCCTGCATTCGCTGTAGTCAATTCAATTGTTTTACCGTCTAGTTGAGTAACAAGCTCTTTGGTAGCTTCCTTATCAACACTGATGCTTTCAACACTTGCATCGCCATCAGCATATCCAAGGTTTACTTCAACCTCATCTGCACTGATTGTTGGGTCAACAATTACAGGAACTACCGTTCTGCTCTTAGCAGCTTTGGCTTTACCAATTAGGTAGACACCTTTACTAGCAGTAACTTTCTTAGCTTTTTTGCTAGTGTTGATTCCAACTACAGTTTTGACACCGGCATCAACTGAAGTATCATCGCTAGTCAAAGTGAACAGAGTTCTTGCTTTGTTTCTAGCAACTTTGTGATGACCACCATCGTGGCTACCGCCACCATCGTGACTGCCACCATCGTGACTGCCACCATCAGCTGGCTTAGGCTCATGATGTTCCTCTACTGGTGCAGGATCTGCAGTTAATACAGGCTCTTGTTCCACTACAACTGAGTCTCCTGGATTTTGACCAGCATGCTCGCCAGTAGGATCTAGACTTGGGTCCATATGAACAAAGTCTTCTTCGGCGCCACCAAAGATGTCATCCTGACCACCTTCAGCTGGTTCTTCAGCTGGTGCATCTTCAATAGCTTCACCATCTTCTGGTACAAATCCATCAGGTGCATCAACGTAGACTTCACCATCATTGTATACGATCTCATCACCAGGTTCGTCACCATGGGAGTCACCAGGTTCATCACCGTGGAAGTCATCTTCTGGTGGTGGCATCTCTGCAAAGCCACCAAAGTCTGGTCTTTCGTCTTCGCTCATTGATTCCCAGTGTGCTTGTGCTTCTTCTGGAGTGAATGCAGCAAACTCATCACCAAGGTCACCTAGCATCTCTTTAACAACCTCTGGTGGATACCATTGCTCATCAGAGTTTGGATCACGACCACCGTAGAACTTTTCAGCCATATCAAATTCATGATCTTTGTATTCTTCAATTTCATCAAAGTCCATACCAATTTCATCGAAACCAATATAGCCATCGAATTCTTGTATACCATGCTCAGCTAAGACTTCTGGTGGCATGTATTTGAAGTCATCACCAAACTGTCCAAGGTCGAAATCTGCTGGCATCTCATCATATTCATGCTCTTCCCAATCGCCATAGTCTTTACTATGATCATCTTTCCATTCTTGAGCATGTGCAAGCATGGCAGCTTCCATCTCTTCAGACATAGGTCTTTCGTAAATATTACCTCTAGGCTTATACTCAGTCTGGAAGCCCTTTGGAGCTAATAGAGAATCAGCATCACCAGAGAAAAATGGAGTTTCAGCCATCATTTCAGCTTTGATTCGCTCATACTCAGCAGCATCCATAGCAGATGCACCAACCTCTTCAAGATCGAATGGTCTGTATGGCATGTTTTCAGGCATTTCGAAATGTTTTTTCATCTCATCTGTCATTGCTGCCATCATGTCGCCAAATTCTGCAACCTCATCTTCTTCAAAGTTCATTACAAAAGCGGAACCCCAAGCACCAGGTTCATTAGGTAACTGATCTGGGCTATCAACTCCCATACCATCGAACAAAACACAACCATCGTGAAGTTGAACATCATCACGTGGCATGAGTGGTCCTGGCAAAGAAGACATATACGGATCTATGATTGATGTATCAAAGTCACCGCGGTAGCCTTTGTCATTACCTGCAAGTGCAAGGAAAAATGCTTTACCTTCCTCACCTTTTTGCATGAAAGCTGGTAAGTGAAGTCCAATAAATTCTGGTCCAGCAGCAAAATCAGCTAGATCTTGTTCACTAGCCTCAACTGGAGCGGACGGGTCAAGTTCACCGTCTTCATTCAGCTCTAAAGCTTCTGTTGCAGCAACTTGGCAAATTAGTAATTCTTCCGGCTCTACAATAAAACCAGCTTCTTCAACTGCTTCACCAATTACACCAGAATTGAATTTTAGGTTAGCTTCAATAGTGTCTCTAGCATCTGCAGCAGGTATTTCTGAAATTTTCTTACCAGGGAAATTCTCCTCTAAAACTTTAGTAATGTGATCTCCTAGGTATGAATTCATTCTATCTATACCGTCTTGGTCAGCTTCTTCTAAAAGTCCTGTGTCTGCAAGAATCTTAGGGCCAAGGAAAGCTACTGCCGTATCAACAAAGTCTGGTTTGTCGAGCACGTCTTTCTCAGCGTCATAGTCACCAGGAACATATTCAGCATAGGTTCCTTCACTATCTGTAATTGAATACATGATGTTCGCGTCGTCTGGAGTTCCTGCTGGAATCTCACCGGTTGCGTTGCCCTCAGCATCTTCAGTTAGACTGCCGATAGCACTTTTAGTACCGTCACCATCAATCAAGAACATGGTTCCAACGGTATCTCCTTCTTTTGCCATTGCAGGCAAAGCAAAATTAGTAATAAAACTAGTTAAAACTAATAAGCTACATAATTTTCTTAACATATAATCTAATCTCCCTAGATCATTTAGCCCAGCTTGAATAACATCTGAACATGATTTACCTTAAAATAATTTAAGATAAGTCATGACATTGATATCATATACAAGTTGAGCTTTTCTACGCTCAAGACTCTCTATCGGCTGATGCCAAAATAAGCTGAATTATATTTTCTTAATCTAGCTTAGGTCATCCTGAGGAGCAGCTTGCTGTGACGTCAGGATCTTCTAAAATATGAGTAAAAATTTATGGGATCCTTACGCTTCGCTCAGGATGACAGTGGGTGTGGGCTCAGGATGACAGTGGGTGTGGGCTCAGGATGACAGTGGGTGTGGGCTCAGGGTGATAGTTGGAGGGTATCAAAATTATCACCATTTTCCCTTGTGATTAGCCGGGTTTCTAGGCAGGCTTCACGGGCAGCGTCGGCTTCTTCTGCAATATCAGTTAGGAAGACTATTTCTGCGGGTTCTAGCTCAGGGATTTGCTCCCTGATTGATTCATAGATATTAATGTAGGATTTGGCTTCGCGTTTGTGACCGACACCAGTGTCATAATTGCCGCTAAAAAGTGGGTTGAGATCACCATATTTTGTGTGTTCAAAGAGTAATTTCTGGGCATGGACTGAACCTGATGAGTAGATATAGAGTTTGATGCCTTGTTCATGCCAAGCTTTGAGTTGCTCGTAAGCATCATCATATATATGTCCCTGGTAATCACCTTGTTTATAACCTGCTTCCCATATTAGTCCCTGTAAGTCTTTCAATGCTTTGTGTTTCAAATCCAATTTAATCCATTGTTTTAGTAGAGTCACGGCGTCATTGCGAGGCAGCACTTTGTGCTGACGCGGCAATCCAGTCTCAAAATTTGCAAGATCAGCTAGAATCTTCTGAACTTCAGGGCTTGATTCATTTTGTTCTAAATAGCTTTCAAGATGTTCAGCGGCATAGGGAAAAAGTACATCTTTGACAAAACTAATTGAACTAGTAGTGCCCTCAATGTCTGTAAGGATGACTCGGGGCTTGGTCATACAGTAAGCTCCGAATGAGATTGCGACGTCGTGCTTTGCACTCCTCGCAATGACAAGTCGGCGTCTTCAAGTTTTGGAAAACGATCGGAGATTTTATCACCAGTATAATTTGCGACCCAACCTTCTTCGTCTCCAAAAAATCTAATACATTTAAAATTAGCTTGCTCGCCCATATCAAACCAATGACGGGTCTGAGCAGGTACTGAAATAAAGTCGCCAGCAGTACACAGAATCTGTACTACTTTACCAGCTTCATGAATGCAAAACAAACCCTGACCATCGATAAAAAATCTTACTTCATCATCAGCGTGGCGGTGCTCATCCAAAAATTTTTGACGGATTTTTTTAACTTCGTCTGGGGCAAGTTGAGTACCAGAGTGCATGCTAATAACATCGACTGCCGCAAAACCATGAGCTTGCATAATACGCCTGCAATCAGCTTCATAGGCTTCTAATATTTCTTCTTGCTCGGCTTGAGGATTAAGCTTTGACTGGGTTTGCCACTGCTCTACTTTGATATTGAATTTGAAAAGAGCCGCTTGGATTGCAGTTAGCTCAGTTAGTTCTTCAAATTCATTGGGATTGTCTTCAGAATAAATTTTGACTTGTGGCATAGGAGTTTCCTTGTAGCTTTAAGTATTCTAGTTCAATTTCAAAAATTGTTTCTAGAGCTTCAATAATATTTAGTACTTGCTGAGAACTTGAGCCCCAGGCATAGAGTCCATGCTCCTTGATGATATAAGCTGGGGTATCAGGATTACTGAGCATATAAGCGTCAACAGTTCTGGCTAAGGAATTAATATTCTGAGTGTTTTCGAAAACTGGAATGCTAATTCTTGCTTTGTGTGTCGAGATGCCAGGTAAGGCTTTGAGTAATTCATAGCCAGTAAGGTTTACAGCTTGAGGGTAAACTTTGGAAATCAAGACTGCAGCTTTGGAGTGAGTATGAAAAACACTAGTGATTTGATCTGAGAAACGATAAAGCTGTCGGTGTAATTCTGTTTCGGCTGAAGCTTGTGCCAAAATCTCAGGATCCTGCTGGTCCAGAGCTAATTCAATGAAATCAGCTTCGCTTAGCTTAGCTTTGTACCTACCTGATGCTGTGATTAGTAACGAGTCAGAACCAGGCTCACGCATTGACAGGTTTCCACTAGTGGCTGGCAGCATGCCAGCTTCAGCCAATTCCTTTGCTGCTTCAATGATTTGCTGAGCTAAATTAGTGGTTTTCAGCATTAATCGGAAATTCTAACATATTTTGTCATGACATGACTGGATTCTTGCTACTATATATATGGATGCAGCTTTCTGAAAAACTTGATTTTTCTCCAGTTATGGAGCCAAATCAGCCTATAGCTAGGCGATCAGCGGCTGGCGGCGAGTTTGAATTTTCAGACATGAATGATTTTCATCGTCCCGCGCAAGATCAGGGAGATCCTGACGCTGCTGCGCAACTCAGGATGACAGACAGCCACTCTGATTTATATGCATACCTCAAAAAAGGCACTGATGCTGCCAATGTACTGAATGTTGTAGCTAATAGTATCTCTGCGGTGGTTAATTCTTCACCTTCTGGCAAGAAACACAAGTGGGTAAATAATTTTGCTGACTTTGGTGCCAAGCTGTCGATGGGTGTCAATTCGATTTTTAATATTTATAACGGACACAAACAAAAAGAAACTTTCAATGTCATTGGTTATTTATCGGAGCTAGCAATTGCACTTTTTGCTCCATACAACATTATGGGACTCTTGCGGGGACTCGCTTTCTCGCTCTATCAAGTGCCGAATTTTGTTACTAGTTTAGGTAAGATGCCGCAATCAAAAAGCTACGGCGAGAATATGCGTATGATTAATAATCGTCTTGGACTTGCCTTGAAGAAAATTTTTCAGGCAGATACTTACAAAAACTTCTCAAAGAATTTTGGTTTGCTTTCTGGTACTTGGGGTGGAATTTTCTCAGGTGCAGGGGTACTTACCTGGTTGCTTACAGGAAGCACTAAGGTTGGCGGTATGATCAAAGGTGTCGGAGAGATTTTGGTTGATTCCTTCCAAATCTCTAAGGAGCACTGGCTCTGCAAGCGCACTAACTATATCAATTCCGGATTATCTTTCATCATGGGTTCACTTTGTGAAATGATTTCTAAGCAACGTAACAACGAGCCGGTGACCATGGCACTTTACTTTGTGGGCAGTGGTATTGGACGTATGTTTATGACCTGGTCCAACGCCAATGGTGAGCGTAATTATTCTGCTTAGGGTCGTATATGGACATTGGACACAATTCCGTATTACAAGCGGGGTTGACTATACTAGTGTATAACTATTAGTGGATAGCAGATTTGCTAATACCAAATTATGTCCAATGTCCATATACGACCCTATGAAATATTTCGCACGTAACAAAACCACATTTAAACAAGAAGGTCTAGCGGCCGTCGTCGTCTTTTTGGTTGCCCTACCTTTATCTCTTGGTATTGCTGTTGCAACTGGTGCTTCTCCTACTGCAGGCATAATTTCTGCAGCTATTGGTGGAATCATAGTGGGTAGCTTTGCAGGTTGTCCTTTGCAGGTCAGTGGTCCAGCTGCTGGTCTGATCACTATTGTTGCTGAGATTATTCATAAATTTGGCTTAGAACAATTAGGACTTATAGTTTTTCTTGCAGGTATTATTCAATTGATTTTTGCAGCTTTGCGCTTGGGACCGGTATTCCGCGCAGTTGCCCCTTCTGTAATTCAGGGTATGCTCAGTGCAATTGGAGTTTCGATCTTTGCTTCTCAATTCCATGTCATGGTCGGTGATAGCCCGAACCACGGCCCAATAGAAAATCTATTATTAATTCCAAATTCTTTGATTCAAGGTTTGTTTCCAATGGATGGTTCTATCTACCATATGTCTGCTTTGATTGGGGTGGTAACGATTGCAGTGATTGTGATTTGGAATTTTGTTCCTAAGTCAGTCAAAGCAATTCCTCCAGCTCTTATTGGTGTGGTAGTTTCAGTTTTGATTTCACGTTTGTTTCAGTTGCCGATCAAACATTTGGTCTTGCCAGATAATGTTATTCAAGATTTAAATATAGTTGACTGGGGAGTGGTGATCCCGTCCTTTACAGATTCTCCATTGATGATTGCTGCATTTACAGTTGCCTTTGTGGCAACTGCAGAAACTTTGCTTACAGCAACAGCAGTAGATCAATTACATTCTGGGGAACGTACCAAGTATAATAAAGAAATTTTTGCCCAAGGTCTGGGTAATTTATTTGCAGGCTTTCTTGGTGTCCTGCCAATATCAGGCGTAATTGTCCGTAGTGCCGCTAATGTAAGTACTGGTGCCAAGACTCGCGTTTCAACTATCTTGCATGGTGTCCTACTTGTTGTCTTCATCTTGATCTTCCCGCATGTGCTAGAGATGATTCCAACTTCTTGTTTGGCTGCAATTCTGGTTTACACCGGGGTTAAGCTGGTTAACTACAAGGCAGTGTTTAATATCTATAGTTATCGCCGTGCCGAGTTCATTATTTATCTAATTAC
>JAPPOW010000039.1 GCA_028817775.1 Candidatus Melainabacteria bacterium
TCAAATATTGTCTTTGTTTAATTTCCTGATCAATCTCAAGAATAGTATTGACACAAGGTTCTTTAATTATTTGGTGTTGTTCTAATTCAGCTTCAATAATCTTAGCTATATCTAGGTATTGGATTTTTTCTTTGAGGAATAAATCGACAGCAGCTTCATTAACAGAATTAAGAGCTGTAGGGAAGCTGTGTCCTTGACGTCCGGCTGCATAAGCTAGTGACAGTGCCGGAAATTTTTTCTGGTCAGGTAGTTCAAAATCTAAACGTCCTTCTGTGAAGATATTGAAATCTTGTTTGAGTTTAATTTCTTTACGTTGAGGGTAATCAATTGCATATTGGATTGGCACCATCATATCTGGCATGCTCATCTGGGCAATGGTATTACCATCAACAAAGGTCACCGCACTATGTACTATTGATTGTGGATGAATCACAACTTGGATTTGATCATAGTTAATATCAAAGAGTGAGTTAACTTCAATCACTTCTAAGCCTTTATTCATCAGGGTGCTAGAGTCAATAGTGATCTTGGGTCCCATGTTCCACTTAGGGTGCTTGAGTGCTTGTTTGAGGCTGACTCTTTCGAGTTCTTCAGTATTCATAGTGCGAAATGGTCCACCTGATGAAGTAAGTAGAATTTCTTTTACTTCTTTGTTGTCATCACTTAGGCATTGATGGATAGCAACATGTTCACTATCTACTGGGATTAATTCTGATTTGTATTCTTGGCAATACTGACGCACCAAGTGCTTAGCGGAGACCAGGGTTTCTTTATTGGCAACTGCTACTCTGCTAGCATGCTTAAGTGCTTGCAGATTGGCTTTGAGTCCAGCGATACCAACTACTGCACTGAGAAAAATATCGATATTGTCGAGCTGTGCAATCTCTTCTATATCCTTGAGGATTTTGATAGAAGGAAATAATTCTTGAATAGTAGCTTGATCTTCTTCTGAGATGATACTTACATACTCTGGTTTAAACTCCTTGATTTGATCAATCAGCGCTTCAACTTTGCGTCCAGCACTAAGTGCTACCACATCAAATTCAGACTCACGCTTGCGAATAATCTCAAGCGCTTGTGTGCCAATCGAGCCTGTTGAACCAATTATAGAAATGCGTTTCATCTTTTGGCTTCCCAGGTACCCCAATTTTATTTTGGCTTCCCAGGTACCCCAATTATACTTCATGTGGTCATACACATTGCCTTAACTTTTGTTAGCTAGCATTGTAATCATCATGCCAATTAAAGATCGTAAATTATATCCAGGTGCCATTTATCATGTTTTTGATAGAGGTGTTGCCAAGCAGCCTATTTTTCTTGATGATGAGGATAGAGAAACTTTTATTACAATTCTGGAGGAACTATACCTCGCATTTAATTTTGTTGTCCATGCCTTTTGCTTGATGGGTAATCATTTTCATTTATTGATACAGACTTTTGACCCTAATCTGCCAGATTTAATGGAAAGGTTTATGGGACGGTATGTAAAATATTTTAATTCTAAATATTCAAGGCCAGGACATTTATACCAAGGACGCTATAACGACCGTAATGTGGAATCTGAAGTATATTTTGCAACTTTGTTTAGATACTTTGCGCTTAACCCTGTGGGAGACTCACCTTATTTGAAGCCTGAAGATTGTATCTGGAGTAGTTTCTATGATTACTATCACGGTATCGCAAGATACTGTTTTTTACGTAAAACAGTATTTGAGTTGCTATTTAATAAATACCAAATGGATAAGAAGGAGATAGAGGAGTTCGTGAAATGTGCCTCCGATAAAGTCAATGAGCAATTTTGCTTCAATGATGTTCATCTTGATAGTTCAAGCCATGAGCCTGTTTTGATATCAAACTACGAGAGGACTAATTTGGTCTTACATGAGGTTGAAAGCATCCATTTTACCATGAGGGAAAAGAAGCAGATTGTGTCATTCCTGCTTAAAACCTACACGACGAATGAAGAGAAGTTGATAGCGAACCTGGCTGGTTATAAGAGTACTAGTTCGGTGCATAATTCCTGTAAATTTATAAGACTTAAGCGTAAATCAGACAATCGTGTGAAAAGGGTGATTGAAAAGGTGGAATCTCAAATTGGGGTACCTGGGAAGCCAAAATTAGCTAAGTACGGCACCAAGTGACTGCCAGCTATTAGTGGCGATGGTCTCTGTGCTTACTTGTTGGCTGAAGATAGGTAGATTACTTGCAAGTTCTTGTCCGATTTGCTTAATTCCTTCACCAAGACTGCTAGGATTTGCTGCGCCTCTAGCCTCAGCTAGTTTAGAGCCAATCTCATCAATTTGACTTGACTGACTAGTTTGAGCTGCTTTGCTTGGCTCAATTACAGTAACGTTAGTAGCTGGAACTATGTTGTTCATGAAATATTCGCTACTCCTACTTGTTTTGACACAAAAGACTTTGAATTGTGAAGTCCAAATTTTGGTGCTTGCTTAAAGCTTGGAACTTGTTGATTAGTTCTAGCTATTTTTAAATTGTCAAAAGCTTCTCTACCTTTGTTTACAGCATTGCTGCCAAAGAATGCTTTACCTAAACCGGTCATGATGTTGTTGAGTGTAATCATCTTGTTATAAGTAAATCAAATTAAGGTTAATAAGAGGTTAATTCTATTAGTTGCTGCCTTCATCGCCGCCTTCAGCATCGACCTCACTATCAGCTTCAGGAGCTCCGTCAGCCGGTGTTGTTGGACCTGGGTCTTGTGTTGGACCAGCTTGACAGCTTTGACAGCCAGCTTTGCCTTTACCCTTGCCACTAATTGCTCCATCTAATTGAGCAAAAAGTTTGCCTAAACCCTCGATACCTTTGGCAATAGCTTGACCTTGTTGTTGGGCTTGTTGGGCTTGTAGGGGTGCTCTAATATTGTTGAGAAAAGCTTGGCTTGGTTGTTGACTTTGGATAGTTGTTGCTTGGTTATGTAAACCAAAATTAGGGGCTCTTTTGCCGAATTCTGCAGCAATTTTATCAGCAGGAGATTGCTTTTTCTTGCCATCTGATTTACCACTGCTTTTGGTCGCAGTGCTTCCAGTCGTCTTGCCGCCAGCTTGAGCGTTAAGAATGACATTACTGGTTGATATGCGATGTATCGGGCTTTTGGCCATAAGCCATTTAAACAATTCTTGTTTAAGCCTAGGTTAAAACCCCGTGATATCTTATGTGATACAATTTGAGATCCTGACGTCGCTGGCACTCCTCAGGATGACAAGTGGGCTGTGTGCTCAGGATGAGACATGAAACGCGAGTTCGATATTATTGTAATTGGTGGTGGGCATTCAGGCTCTGAAGCGGCTCATGCTGCAGCTAAATTGGGCTGCAAAACCCTCTTGCTGACCAATAATATTGATCAAATCGCTTCTATGCCTTGTAATCCAGCTATTGGCGGTCCAGCTAAATCCCACTTGGTCAAAGAAATAGACGCTCTGGGTGGCATTATGGGCTTGGCTGCTGATGCTACCTATTTGCAGATGAAAACCCTCAATTCTTCCAAGGGGCCTGCGGTACGGGCGCTAAGAGCTCAATCTGATAAGCGTGAGTATTCAGCTTGGGTGAGGCAATACCTAGAGCAGATGCAAAATTTAGAGATCTATCAGGCTTCAGCCAAAGCTTTAATCATCGAGAACGAGAAAGTTGTAGGGCTTGAAACTAAGCTTGAAGAACAGATTTACGCCAAGGCAGTAATTTTAACAGCTGGAACATTTTTAGAAGGACGTATATTTAGTGGCGATAAGTTTGAGTCAGCAGGCAGAGCGGGCGAGCAGCCAGCACTAGAGCTTTCTCCGAAATTGCAAGATCTAGGTTTGAAAACTGGACGTCTCAAAACTGGCACGCCGCCACGTATTGATAAACGTACAATTGATTTTAGTAATTTAGAAATTGCTCCTGGTGATAAAGAACTGGAGTGGTTCTCCTTCTTGCCAGATAGACCAGTCAGGCAGCAGTATCTATGCCATATCACTCGCACTAACGCAAAGACTCATGAAATAATCATGGACAATCTCAATAAGTCACCAATGTACTCTGGTTTGGTCGAAGCTAGTGGTCCGCGCTACTGTCCATCGATAGAAGATAAAGTTGTGCGCTTCTCACATAACCCTTCACACCATTTTTTCTTGGAACCAGAATCACTTTCAAGTAATGAAATTTATTTACAAGGTTGTAGTACATCTTTGCCGATAGAAGTTCAGTGGCAAATGATTCGTACTTTGCCGGGACTAGAGCAAGCTGTGATCACTAGACCAGCATACGCGGTTGAATATGATTATTTCCCTGGTATTCAATTTAAACATAGTCTTGAATCAAAAACTGTCTCTGGCTTGTTTGTAGCAGGGCAAGTGCTTGGCACAAGTGGCTACGAGGAGGCTGCTGCTCAAGGTTTGATTGCAGGTATCAATGCTACTCGTTATTTGGTAGATCAAGAAGCATTTATTCTAGAAAGATCATCAAGTTATATCGGTACCTTAATTGATGATCTAGTGACTAAAGAAATTAATGATCCATACCGCATGCTCACATCTCGTAGTGAGTATAGATTGATTTTACGTCAGGACAATGCCGACCAACGCTTAACTCCTATTGGACGTGAGTTAGGTTTAGTTGATGATTACCGTTGGGCATGTTTTAAAGCTAAACAAAAGCGGATTGATCATGAGCTGCAGTTTCTTAAGTCAGTACGTGTGCCTGTCAAGAAGCTTGATCTAGACTACAAGGCTGGAGAGAAAATCTTGCTAGCTGATCTTTTGCGCCGACCTGATTATGATTACCGTAAGTTAGATTTACAAGAGTTGGTTGATGATGAGAATAGAGAAGCTAATAAACTAAAAGATAGGGGTATCAATATAGATGGTCTAGCTTATGGTTATGAAGTAGATACTCTACTCAAATATGATGGTTATATCGAAAGACAAAGCTCACAGATAGAAGAAATGCAGAAAATTGACAGGATCAAAATCCCTGCTGATTTTGATTTCTTGAATTGTGAAGTGATTAGTCTTGAAGCGCGTGAGAAATTAGCCAAGGTGCAACCGAAGACCTTAGGGCAAGCAAGCCGTGTTGGTGGGGTGACACCAAATGATGTCTCGGTACTTTCTATGTTGCTCTCCGGTCTTAAACAGCCTCAGTAACTATACTTCTTTCAATCAATGGAATTGCTTCATCGGCAAGGTTAATTAATTCTTTGCTGATATTAGGGCACTTGGCTACTTGTTTGATCATGTCAAGAGTACGGCGCAAACCACGCAGGATATCACCATCATCCATACCACTACTATCCACTAGATCTTCCCAGTCACAAGCTTCTGCCCAACGCTGTACTAGACCAGATTGGTTTGGGTTTACAGTAACTGATTTATAGAGCCCAAAGTGTCTTTGGGATTTGATTACCTTACGGCAAACATCCTTGATGTTCTTCTCCTTAGTGAAGTAAACCTTAGAACTATCAGCGTGTGCGCGATCAGCGTTACGGCCTTCACCAATTACAAAACAAGAAATCAAGCTGGCAAATTCTTTAGCATCAAGCCCCCGGAAAACATCACTTTCTAATAACTCAGTAATGAAGTACGAGTTGTCAGAACGCAGTGCTGCACAGCTTCTGCCACGCTCAGTAGCATGATACTTTTCATCAAGATAGCCTTCATCTTTGAGTAATTCAATTACTTTTGTGAATTCATCCCAAAGCTCATTGCGGTCACCATCAATTTTGGCTTCAAGTGCTTTGGCTTGTTTGCGGTAACGTTTGATTTTGTCCATTTGTTTAGAGCATGGCTTTTGTTTGGGACAACCATTACAAGGATAGCTCTTGGCCTCCATTGTGAGAATCTCGATTGATGCTTCTAGTTCATCAACAGCGGGATCCATTTTCTTCTCAAGAATCTTTTTCTGTTTGCGAGTTTGATCAAGCTTAGCTTGCATTTCACGGTAGTGATTAAGATCGCCCATGTCACCAGGACAAAGTGGGTGCTGCAAGTCGACGATGCTATCTTCAAGTTTGCTTAGTTCTTCTTTGCTGCCACCAAGCTCTTTGTTAATAAGTGATTGACCAAAGCTCTTCTGGATTAAGTCGCGCACTTCATCATAACTATGACCTTGAAGCAGGTTAAGTACCATCTCGTAGCTAGCATTGAAGTGACTATCGATATCTTCAGCACTTGAATTGACCAAGTGAGCAACTTCACCAGCACCATAGTTACCATTCTTGACAGTGACTACATAGCCAGCTTCATCCATACCGCGGCGCCCTGCACGGCCAGACATTTGCATAAACTCTGAAGGCTTAAGTGTTCTGAAACCTCTATCGCTAGCCTTAGACATATTATTGATGACAGTTGCTCTGGCTGGCATGTTGATACCAGCAGCTAGTGTCTCAGTAGAGAAAACTACTTTAACTAAAGCTTGTGCAAATAAATCCTCAATCAAAGTTTTGATCTGCGGTAATAAACCAGCGTGGTGAGCCGCGATCCCTTTGCGCAGTAGGTCTAATTGAGAAAAGTTTGCTAAGTGAGAAGAGTGAGCAATCGCTAAATCAATTTCTTGGTTTAACTTTGTTTCTTCTTCTTTAGTTAGTAAGTTGAGCTCACGGCAATCATTGACTGCTCTGTCACAACCCTTGCGGCTAAAGACAAAATAGATGGCTGGTAGCATGTCTCTTGCTTTAAGTTCTTTGACTACTGCAGCAATTGAGCTATTCTGACCACCACCTTGACGGTTGTTGCCAAATTTACCTTTGCGTTTACCTAATCTATTGTCGCTACGTTCTTTAAGTTTAGGGTTGAGCTTACCATTGGTTGTTAGTAATGGGAATAATTGATCTTCCTTGAAGTAGAAGTGATGTAGAGGTACTGGACGAAAGTCAGTTTGAACCAATTTACATTCACCATGAATTTCTTTAATCCAATCAACTAATTCTTCTGGGTTGTTGATTGTTGCAGAGAGCGCAACGAGCTGAACTTTCTTTGGTGAGTAGATTACAGATTCTTCCCAGACAGTACCACGGCTAGGATCGTTGATATAGTGGAACTCATCAAAGATCAAGTATTGAAGATCTTCTAAGAAAGGATCGATAGAACCGAAGGTCGTACCGTAGAGCATATTACGGTAGATCTCAGTAGTCATGACGATGATTTGCGCGTCACGGTTTTTGTTGGTGTCACCAGTGATGATACCAACTTTGTCCTGACCAAACTCTTCAGAGAACTCTGTGTACTTTTGGTTGATTAGCGCTTTGAGTGGCGCTGTGTAGAATACTTTTTTGTTGTTTGCAATTGCTAATCTAATTGCTTCTTTGGCGATGACAGTTTTACCAGCACCTGTTGGCGCACATACAATGACGCTATCACCTTCACCTATAGTCTTAATGGCTTCCTTTTGGAAACCGTCGAGCTCGAAGCTCTCTTTTGTTTTTGTTACCATTTCACACCTCTAGCCAAAGGAGCTCTGTCCTCAGCTTTCTTTATGGTTCAAGGCTCAAAGTTGAATTCTTCAATAGAAGCGCTCAACTCTAAGCCTTGAGCCCGTTACAAGCTAATTTGTAGCACTGTATCTTGTATTACAGGGTTTCCGTAACAAAATCTTAATTGTCAATTAGTGGGATCCTGACGTCGCTGTGCTCCTCAGGATGACACGGCATCGGTGCAAGTCTGGCAAATACCTTTATTGACTTCTTTGAAGTACTTCCAGCAGCGAACGCATTTATGTCCATCAAACTTGCTGGCTTTGATTGCCAGTTTTTCAGCCTCTATTAAATTGACCTCAGAAACTATCATGACTGCATTTAGTTCAGCCTCAATAGATTTGAGTAATTCAATTGAAGCAGCAGGTGCTTTGATCTCAAGACTAGCTTCTAGTGACTTACCAACAACTTTCTCGGCTCTAATAGTTTCAATTTCTTTATTGGCTGCTTCTCTAATTTCAAGGATTTTATCCCACTGATTGGCAAGCTCTCCATTGACATAATCCTTGTTGACCTCAGGCCAGTTAGAAAGCAAGATACTGCCCTCGCCTTCTTTCATAAAGAATTGAGTACCTTGGTAACTTGCTTTGATCGTTTCTGGGCTATGGCTATAAACATCTTCAGCCAGATGTGGCAAGACTGGAACTAGTAATCTATTGATTGCTGAAAGCAATTCTGCAAGAACCGTCTGAGCCGCTCTGCGAGAGAGAGACTTAGTACCATGGGTGTAGAGCCTATCTTTAATAATGTCAAAGTAGAAAGCAGAGAGATCTACCGAGCAGAAGTTTTGAATCAATTGATAGTACTTGAAGAATTGATAGTTATCAAAGGCTTCCGTTAGCTTCTCCTGCAGGCTTTGCAAACGATGTAGGATTAATTTATCAAGGCTCCAGAGATCTTTATAAGCAACCTTGTCTGTCTCTGGGTTGAAGCCATGCAAGTTACCCAGCATATAGCGTGAAGTATTACGAAAGTTGCGATAAATATCAGAAAGTTGTTTGAACATATTATCGCCAACTTTAATCTCAACTGAGTAATCAACACTTGCTACCCAGAGCCGTAAAATATCAGCGCCAAATTTTTTGATCACATCATCAGGGTCAACTACATTACCTAATGACTTAGACATCTTATGACCCTTCTCATCAACTACAAAACCATGAGTAAGTACTGACTGGTAAGGAGCAAAACCATTACAAGCAACAGAAGTTAATAAGCTTGATTGGAACCAACCGCGATGCTGGTCTGAACCTTCTAGGTAAAGATCAACTGGTAACTTAGCACCGAACTCTTCAGCCCTGGCTTCCACTACTGTTCTATGGGTTGAACCAGAATCAAACCAAACATCCATAGTGTCGGTTTCAATGCGAAAACGTTCTGAGATTGCGACGTCGCCTTTGGCTCCTCGCAATGACAGCTTGAATGATTCTGGCAATAATTCTTCAATCGGCTTGGTGTACCAAGACGAGCTTCCTTCTTCAGCAAATATTTTTGCTACATGCTCAATAATTTCTGTTTCAAGAATTGCTTTGGGGTTACCCTGTTCATTGATATCTTCCATATCGTAGATAGCTGGGATAGGCACACCCCAAGTACGTTGACGGCTGATACACCAATCACCGCGATCTTGGATCATAGTATAGATACGGTTGCGACCACGCTCTGGGATCCAATTGACTTTGTCAATCTCAGTAAGAGCTTGCTCGCGAAAACCATCAACACTAGCAAACCATTGCTCAGTTGCTCTATAAAGTAGAGGGGTCTTGGAGCGCCAGCAATAAGGATAGCTGTGAGTTAATTTTTTTAGAGCTAAAAGTGCGCCTGAATCTTTGAGGGCCGATATGAGTAGGTCGTTCCCTTGCTTGATTACATGAAATCCTTGGAAATTTAATTCGCCGCCATTGAACTCTAGATTGTTTAATTTGGCTTCTAGACTTTGATTTTTAGATTTAGCAATTTCAAGTGCTTCAGTAGATTTAAACTCATAGCTATTAGCTTCACTGGTATAAACACCGCGACCATCTACCGGACAAAGAATCTCTAAGCCAAACTCTTTACCAACCATAAAGTCTTCTTGACCATGTCCTGGAGCAGTGTGCACGCAACCAGTACCAGCGTCAGTAGTAACGTGGTCACCAAAAATAATTGGACTTGGACGATCAAACAATGGATGCTTGCAAACAATACCTTTAAGGTCTTTGCCTTTGAAGCTGGAACCGCTTGCTTTAAACTCTCGCTCTGAAGCTTTGTTGACTTGTTCAAGTAATGCTTCAGCGACGACTATTTTTTCACCGCTATCTTCAGCAACTATATAATCAATATTCTCGCCTAAACAAATTGCCATATTACCCGGGATTGTCCAAGGAGTGGTGGTCCAAATAACGAAGCAAGCTCCTTGCAGTTCTTGCGGGCAAGAACTGGGTAGTTCTGTGATCGGGAATTTGACGTGGATTGCGCTAGAGACATGGTTGTCGTTGTACTCTACTTCAGCGTCAGCGAGTGCCGTCTCGGCGCCGTAGCTCCAGTAAACAGTTTTAAGCCCGCGGTAGATATAGCCCTTGGCTGCCATCTCGCCAAATAATTTAATTTGCTCAGCCTCAAATTTTGGATCAAGAGTGACATAAGGTTTGTCCCACTCACCAAGAATCCCAAGGCGTTTGAATTTTGCTTCTTGTCCTTTGAGATTATTGAGGGCAAAGTCGCGGCACTTATCTCTTAACTCAGGCACAGTGACTGCTTGCCTGCCACCTTTGATAGCTTTGACCACGGCGTTCTCAATAGGTAAGCCGTGGCTATCATAACCAGGTATATAAGGAACGCGAAAACCACGTTGGGTTTTGTACTTAATAATGATGTCCTTCAGGATTTTGTTGAGAGCAGTACCGATATGAATACGTTCAGAACTTAAGTAAGGAGGTCCATCATGCAATACAAAACTATCAGCTCCTTCTTTAGCTCTGAGTTCTAGTCCCTTGTGGTAAATATCTTCTTCCTTCCACTTAGTTTGAAACTCAGGTTCACGCACCGGACCATTGCCGCGCATTGGGAAGCTAGTTTCTGGCAAATCGATAGTATCTTTGTAACGATTTTCCAGGTCTGTATTGTCTTTTTCGCTTATCTTAGCCATCTGTCAAGCAATTTTACTATATAATCATAGAGTTCGTCGCGATGAGATTGCCACGTCGCTCACTGTGTGAGCTCCTCGCAATGACGGTGAGGGTTCATGTCAGAGACTAGTAGCTACCAACATAAAGAAGTAGAAGCCAAGTGGAGTAAGCAATGGCTTGAAGCTGGGCTTTATGACTGTCAAATAAACTCCAATCGTGGCAAATTCTCAATTGCTTTGCCACCGCCCAATGTCACAGGTGAGTTGCATATGGGGCATGCGCTCAGTGGCACTATTCAGGATATTTTAATTCGTTATAACCGTATGGCTGGTAAGGATGTACTCTGGCAAATTGGTACTGATCATGCTGGTATTGGTACTCAGATCGTAGTTGAGAAGGATCTTAAGAAGCAAGAACATAAGCGTAAGGAAGATATTGGGCGAGAGGCTTTTATCGAGCGTAGTAAAGCTTGGAAAGAAGATTATGGTAATCGTATTCTTGAGCAAATGAAATTACTTGGTTTTAGTCCTGACTATAAGCGGGTGCGCTATACCATGGATGATCACTATGCTGATGCCGTCAAGCAAACTTTTATTCGCTACTTTAATGATGGACTCATCTATCGCGGTAAGCGCATCACCAATTGGTGTCCTAAGTGTTTGACTTCACTTTCTGATCTTGAGATTGAACAAAAGGCTTGTAAGAAACAACTCTATGATATTGAGTATAAGGTCAAGGGCGAGGACAAGGGTTTGATTCTTTCTACTACTAGACCAGAAACGATGTTTGGTGATACTGGGATTGCAATTAATCCAAGTGATGAAAGATACACCGAGCTTGTTGATAAAGTTAAAGTTAACCCAGGCTCAGTAGTGGCTTTGATTCCATTTACCAATGTCGAGATTCCAGTCTTGCTTGATGAGCACGTTAAGACTGACTTTGGTTCTGGAGCAATGAAAGTTACTCCAGCTCATGATGCCAACGATTTTGATATTGGGAAGCGCCATGATTTAGAGCGCCCAGTGATTATGGACGAGCAGGCTAAGATGTCTGTTTCTGATTTGGTGCCTGAGTTTTGCCAGGGCTTAGATCGTTACCAGGCTCGTGATTTAGTAGTTGAGAAATTGCAAGAGCTTGGACAAATGGCTCAGATCACTGAATACGATCAAGCTAAAGATCTGCACGATAGATGTGCTACTGAAATTGAACCTTATTTAAGTGATCAGTGGTATGTTGCGATGGAGAAACTTGCTGCACGTGCTCTAGAGTGTAACTCAAGTGGTCGTTCAAAATTTATTCCGGAAAGATATAC
The DNA here is from genome assembly GCA_028817775.1 of Candidatus Melainabacteria bacterium. GTDB lineage: Bacteria > Cyanobacteriota > Vampirovibrionia > LMEP-6097 > LMEP-6097 > JABHOV01. Next base: position 11,879 of record JAPPOW010000039.1, read on the forward strand.
GAGTTTATTTAAAACTTGGCTTGAAAATATTCAAGACTGGTGTATTAGTCGTCAGATTTGGTGGGGGCATAGAATTCCAGTCTATTACTTCACCGACGAGAATGGCGAGCAGCAATACTACGCTGCCCAGGAGCCGCGTGATCCAAGCCATAAGCAAGATGAAGATGTTTTGGATACCTGGTTCAGTAGTGCACTTTGGCCTTTTGAAACTTTGAAATCTGCTCAAGGTTCACTAGGGTTAACTGATTGGGATAAGCAAGTCTACCAAGCTTTCTATCCGACTACTGTGCTTGCAACAGCGCGTGAGATTATCAATCTTTGGGTAACTAGAATGATTTTTTCTAGTGAGTATTTTGAGAATTGTGAACCTTTCTCTGATATTTTGATTCACCCAGTGGTGCAGACGCCTGATGGTAAACGCATGAGTAAATCTAAGGGCAATGCCATTGACCCGCTAGAACTTATTGAAAAGTATGGAGCTGATGCCAGCCGGATGTGGTATGCCAGTGTTGGTGTGCATGGGCAGCAAGACGTAAGGTTTCCTGGTCGTAAGGACAAAAAAGAAGGCTGGGGTTCTGATCAGATTGAACAGTACCGTAAGTTCGCTAATAAATTATTCAATGCTAGTCGCTATGTTCTTATGCAGCTTGGTGAAGGCTTTGTGCCTAAGCCAATCGCTGAGCTTGATAAATCTCAAGCTGACATGGCTGATGCTTGGATCCTCGATTCTTTCTCTAAGACGCTTGAGACTGTAAATAAAGCATATGATGAGTATGATTTCTCTACCGTACAAAAATCAATCTATGAGTTTCTTTGGTTTGATTTTTGTGATTGGTATATAGAGTTGACTAAAGTAAACGCTCAGGGCTCAGGGCTGGAGCTTCGGGGGCAGATTTTGTTTCATATTCTTGAGCAGTGCTTGAGATTGTTACATCCGATCATGCCGTTTATTACTGAAGATCTGTGGCAACACTTACGAGAGCAATTAGATTTCTCAAATATAGACTCTGATATTTTAGCTGCTGATCTGGATGATAAATACCAAGCTAGTATTGCTTTTGCTAAGTATCCAGAACCGAGGCCTGAACTTAAAGATCAAGCTGATAGCGCTAAGCAAATTAATTTTGTGATTCAAGTGATCTCGACATTACGTAATATCCGTCAATCATTAGGCATATCTTGGTCTAGTCAATTTGAATTACTAGTGCAAACTGAGTCAGAGTTTGAACTCAAGGCACTTAAAGCGGCTGAAGAATATGTGCTGAAGATAGCTAAGCTTGACGCGATTAAGTATCAAGTAACTGATTTACCGAAACCAGCTTCGGTTAATTTATTAGGTGAATCCAAGCTGATCGTTGGCCTTGAAGGCTTGGTTGATCTTGATAAATTGCGCAGTAATATTGAGAAGAAAATTGAGAAGCTTGATAAGGATATACTAGTACTAGAAAAACGCCTTGGTTCTGATAATTTTGTGCAAAACGCTGCTCCGGAGAAGGTAGAAGAAACCAAGTCCCAGCTTGAAGATATTTCTAAGCAAAAATCCCTATTTGAACAAGAATTAACTGCCATAACTTAGTCTTAACCTGGGCTGGCTTTAATAAGATTGTAGAAGAAATGAGTACAGCAGTATCAGAAATTGATAAGTCTATCAATTTGGCGGAGTCTATTTTAGAGGCTTTGCCAGATGAAATTATGTCGGTTGGGCATAATTTCAATTATTTTTCTAGGCAGGCTAGACCAAATAGAGCTCGTACTGAGGCTGATGAAGCTAATGAACAGGTGATCTTCACAGATTTTGGGCAAGCTCGTTCAGTTGAACTCAAATTACCACCACCAGATGCTAGAGCTGGTACTTTTCCGCAGCACAATACTCCAGGTGCTTTTCGTAAGGATTTTGAAACGATCTCTAGTTTGAGATTGACTGACTATGAAGGTTTGCATACGGTTGAATGCTTAGAAAAAGCAGGTTTTAAACTACAGCGAGCAATTTTAACGCGCAAGCATATTGATAGAGTGGCGCATCAGTTTGCAAATTTAAGTCCAAGATGTTTCCGCGATATGATGTGTCTCTTTGATGATTCTAAGCGTGATTTTGAGGTTTGGATTAAGATCCCTCAAGACCACGACCAATGGGCAGTGCATGAAGGTAAGCGAGTGCCAGTTGCTATCGATATTGATATTGCCTATATCAATCCTCGACTAGATTTGATTCAGTTTATTCAAACAGTACAGTATGACCAAGATCTTAATATTATTGATCTGCGTCACGTGGTTTTTGAAGTTGGTTTACCACTGGTTGCTAATCAAAGTTGTTTTGATAAATTTGGTAATTTGCGTAATATTGCTCACGTTGGTGTTACTGGTTCCAAAGAAAATTCATTTGAGAATTCACTTGAGCGTCTGGATGATGGTACTGTGATTTGGACTAGTTCTGATTTTAAAGATGGCAAGACTGTCAGTGGAGCAGCTTTGCTTAGACATAGTGGCGAAGTGGTTTTGCTAGCAGATGGTGATAGACGAATGGCTGAGTTCTCGGCACGTAACCTTGGAGCTGAAGGGATTAATCCTAAGACTCTTGCTTGGACTGGACGATATGCTGCATCTGCAGCTAAAGCTGAAGCTGATGATAAATATGTAGTTCGTACTGAATATAAGCAGGCAGTTAGATCGCAGGTCTACCAGATTGTAGACGGAGCATGTATACCGGGTCCTGAACCTATATTTAATCCATTGAGACTTATTTAAGTTTGGCATATGCTCGTTCCACTCCCTGCTTATGGAGCTAACGCTCCTGCTTATGACTAGGTCTGCTGATAGCAGCGAAGCATTTGCAGGCAGGTACTGCCATTTGCAGCGAACAAAGTGAGCATATGCCTAGCCAATCCTGTGGCATAATATAATTGTGAGTGAAGAAACTCCTGAGCCCGAAAAAAAAGTCATAGATGAAGTAGATCTGCGCCACCAGTTTGTTTATGTCGGTGGGCACTATGCTTATAAAAATAGTAGTAAGCAAGCTACTCGCCTAGATCCTGATAATTTAAAGCAATTGATTTTAATGGCAAGACCTGGGCAGGCTTCAGCTATTAATATTGCTATGCCAGCCGATGATGAGCGTGCTGGTGTTCACCCACAGCATAATACTGTAGTGCCTTATGATGAGGATGGTTATGAACTCTCTGAATCATTTGTCAAAACTTTAGAGTTAATTCCATCAAGAACAATGAAGCCCTATGTTAATTTGGCAACTATTAAGGAGCTCAAGGCTAGTGGTTTTGAAGAGCATGTTTGTTCAATGACCAAGCAGCGACTTGATAAAGTTAAGTCTCAATTTTGTCATTTGAGTGAATTTGCATTTAACCAGATGCTTGATATACCGCGCCCTGATAAGCGAGACTTTCCGGTTTGGGTTAAGAAAATTGAGAAAGCTAATCAAGTGATTATTGCTTTCCCTGCAAAAAAATCTCGCAATACTGTTTTTGCCCAGGTGATTCAATATAATGATGAAGGGCATATACTTGGGATCAAGCACTGTAGTTTTAGTGAAGCCAAGCCACTTGTTATTAATGAATCATTTATTGATGAGTATCGTAATTATAGACAGATAGCTCATCTTGGTCCCAAGGGTGAGAGTGACTATGTTAATTCAGTTGAACGTTTTGATGATGGTTCAGTGAGTTGGATTATTAGTCACAAGGGAGAGACCGGTGCGGCGGTTTTGAGACCGAGTGGTGAGATAGTCTTTGTGCAAGATCAAATTAATGATGTGGCATACATTGCTGCGCGTAATCTTGGTGGTGAAGGTGTTATAGATGGTAATTGGACTGGAGAGTTTGATCCTCGTGCCTGTGAGCCCGATGCTGAGATGATGCAGGAAGTTTTCAAAGATAAGGTTAGAGCTCAAATTAGCCAGATTGTTGATGGTGCTGCTATTCCAGGATTAGATCCGGTCTTTTGGGTAGAGCTGTAACTTATTCCAAGCCAAGTTGAAAATATAATTTGGCTAACTCAAGATCCTCGCTAGTAGTGATTTTGATATTACTAGGATAACCTTCAACGATATGAATTTCCTGTTGTAATCTTTCAACTAGTCCTGCTGAATCGGTACCCTGGAAATGGTCTTCGCGGGCTCTTTCATAAGCAGCAATCATTGTTTCTGCTTTGAAAACTTGTGGAGTTTGGGTGTACCAAAGGTGATCACGAGAAACAGTTTTCTTTACTATATTGCTATCAGCTTCAGGGTGACCAAGTTTGAGACTATCAACTACCGGACGGGCGACAATTGCTGCTCCAGTTTCTTTGGCTTTGTTGATAACACGTTCGACTGTAGATTTGCGTAGCAAGGCGCGCACTGCATCGTGCACCAAAATATAATCCGGATCCCAGCCTGCTTCTTTCATGCAGTCAAGACCATTGTAGATACTATCCTGTCTAGTTTTACAACCCTTGCAAACAAGGATTTCAAGTTCAGGGTGACGATCTTGTAGGATTTTTCTGGTGTAAATCAAGTCAACAGTAGGGACAATGAATTTGTTTACTAGTCCAGTACTAGCCAAGGCTCTAATAGTAATAGCAATTATGGGCTCGTCGTCAAGAGTCATAAACTGCTTAGGTTTTTGACTCTTCATGCGTTTGCCTATACCGCCAGCTGGAATAATTGCAAGGATTTCGCTCATAGTTTAATTCTAATTGAACTTAGCTTGTTAAGGTTTTAAATTAAGCTTAGGACTATAGTGGTGTCAATGGGTTCCTGACGTCGCGCAAATTGCGCTCCTCAGGATGACAGTGCTATTATATTATTAATGGCTGACGGACTGAACTATATTGCTGAGTACCTTGATCATCTCGAATCCAATAATATACTTAGCTTTAATTCATTGAGACTTTACAAACGTGATTTACTAGATTTTGAAAGCTTTTGTATTTATAACTATAGTGGTAGTTTTGACTTGCGTGAGCTAAGTGCTGAGATGCTTAATAAATTTGCTGCTCAGATTGAAGCTCAAGGGCGTACCAATGCAACTATAAATCGTAAACTAACTGCAATTCATGGTTTTTGGAACTGGATGCGTGATCAAAAATTAGTTTCCCGTGATCCTTTTACACAGATCAATCGTGGTCCTCAGTTTCGTAATAAGGCTCCAAGTACTTTAAGTGAAGAGGAGATTATCCTTCTTTTGGATCATCCGCAGCATGAGCTCCGTACTAAGATGCTACTTGAGTTGATTTATGCAACTGGTATTAGGGTTGGTGAGCTGACCCAGTTGACAGTCGAAGACCTTGATCTGGAGAATCAATTGATTACCATCCCTAGATCGTCAAGATTCAAGGAACGAGTGATTCCTTTTAATCATATTCTGGCTGAGTATTTAAGTAAGTTTATTGAGGAAGTAAAGCTTGCCCCAGAGTCTAAACTCTTGCTTAATCGCAATGGACAAGCTGTTTCTGAGCGTGAGGTATTTAGATTGATTCGGGAGGCTGCCAAAGCAGCTGGTATTGGTAAGCGAGTCTCACCTTCCATCCTTAGAAATAGTTTTCTGAAGCATATGAAAGAAAATGGAGCCCATGAAACTCTTTTGAGAGATATTACTGGGCAAAAATCGGTATTAATCTAATTGGCTTACTTTTATAGAAGTCTACTACTTTGCTTGCTTTGTGTTAACGGAGCTCATTCTGCAGGGCAACAAGCTTACCAGCCTCACGGCTATATTGATTTTAATAGCTACTATGATACTAGAAATTTTCAGGTTAATACTATGAATGCCAAGTTGGATTTGCCTGGTCCTTTTAGTTATTTTGGTTTTACTAATTGGTCAGGTGATCAAACTGGTGATGATGCCTTTGATTTTGGTGAGCACTACACTGAGCATGGTTTGTATTACGACCAAGTCTTTGACAGTCCTTTTGATTTTACTGTGCAATACGCTGATGCCTCTGGCTTTAATAATGATGTGATGCGCCTTGGTGCCCAGGCTCATGTGCATAAGTTTAAATACATAGATCAGTTATTTAAGAAAGTGAATGCTTCCTATTGGCTAAGTTATTTTCCGTGGCAAGTCGATGGCTTGGATGATTATGCTTTTCAGTTGCAGCATGTTTGGTTTATGAAAATGTTGCCGGCGACTGTTGCAGATAGATTGTATCTGTCCGGTTTTGCTGATCACAATTTCTTGATTGGTGATACGCCTGCTCACAATAAACTGGTTGCAGAGAACCAGTTTGGTTACAGGGTTTGGAAAGGCCTACATCTGGTGACTGAGCTTAGATGGAATGGGTATTTGCCGAAGGGCGATAGATTTGGAGTGGGTATCGGCGCTCAGTATAAGTA
>JAPPOW010000076.1 GCA_028817775.1 Candidatus Melainabacteria bacterium
GCTTTGATCTAATAGGTGAAACTCAGAATAAAAATCCACACACAAGCTGGACAGACAATATAAACACACAATTTTATAGTATCAAAGTCATAGATTTTAATAATCAAGAAATTGAAACTGCTACTAATTTATTTGCAACACGCTATACAGTAAAAACAAGACTTGGTAAAGGTGATTATAGCCTTGAGTTAAGAGGCTGCAATAATCTTGGTTGTAGCAGCAAAGCAGTCCAAGATTTCACTATTCTTCCAAGTATCCCTGATACTCCAGTTCTAGAAGCTGATCTTAGTATCATCAATAGACCAGCGATAACTTGGGATAATGTATTAGACGCTACTTACTATGAAGTATCAATTCTAGATACAGGGAACTTTGCTTACCAAGTTTTTGAAGAGAGAGTTGAAAGCAATTCATTCCAAACAGAAAATACTTTAGCTGACGGCAACTACGATATCTTTATTCGTGCCTGTAATGAACTTGGTTGTAGCAGTCAAGCCCTTACAAGTATCGAGGTTGAGTCATTCACTGAAGTACCAGAAATCTTCAATCCAATCACTGGATCCATCCATGACACTGGTGTTCTAAGATTCACCTGGGAGGATCTTGGTGAAGCTGTTAGCTATGAATATCAAATCAATAATTCAAATACTAGCCGTACACAAACAGCACACATGCAGTCAAGCCTAGATACAGAGACCACAGTTAGACTTGAAAATGAGGGTGAATATCAATTCACGCTAAGAGCATGTAAACAAGGTACTTGTGGTGATTTTAGAACTATAAGCTTTAGCATACTAGCTCCAGATCCAAACACACCTGAGTTTGTAAATTTGGTTGGTGATACTGATGAGCGTAGACCAAGTTTTTCTTGGCAGCCAGTAGCAGGAGCGAATCAATACAATTGGTCAATCAAAAGTTTAGGGACCAATAGAGGAGCTGGCGGCATTACCTTCCGTACACATACCACAGCAAGTCCAAGCAATCCACTTAGACAGGGAAGCTATGTGTTTGAAGTCAAAGCCTGCTTCCTTGAAGATGGTACTTTGACTTGCAGTAGACCTGCCACTCAAATCTTTACGGTAACAGCACAAGATCCAGTGCCAGAGACTCCTAGATATATAAGACAAACTGTGCTAACACATGAAACAAGAACTGATTCGCATAACCGCTTTCATTGGTGGCACCCATTCTTTACTGATTCATTTACATTAAAAATCACTGATGAAGAAACTGGAGATATTATAGTTGATACAGAAACTAGAAACACCCTTAGAAGAAGTGGTAATTCATATGAAAGTTTTGATCTCAAACCTAGGGACTATTTAGTAGAAGTAGCAGCTTGCAATATCAATGGCTGCAGCGAGCCTATAACTGAAGAATTTAGCATAGAAGCTAGATCTGAAATTAGCGCTGAAGATTTTGAAGCAGCAAGCCTCAGTACTCACCTCAGCAATAAGCAAGATACAAATGCACAGAGTGATATTAGTCTAAGTTGGAACGATATAGATAGAAGATCACAAATTGCATACTACCAAGTAGAACTCTCTGACGATCAAGGCAACACGGTAGAATCTGCAACTCTCTCAGAAGTCTATAACACTATAGAATACACCATCCAATCAAGGCTCAATGAGGGACAATACTTCTTTGCACTCAAGGCTTGTAATGATAGTTTTGGCTGTAGCGAAGCAAAAGTGACAGAAATTAATGTCAACATTAATTTACCAGGCAGAGTTATTGGTTCATTTGCTGGATTTCTTGATACTAGAAGACCAGAACTAAGCTGGCAAGCTGCTACTAATGCAGACTATTATGAGCTTAGCGTTAGCAGAGAAGCTTCCAATGATCTCTTTGAACCAATTAGAGTTTCGTCAAACAAATATAAATTTGATTCAGACTTGAATGATGGCAACTATAAAATATTTATAGCAGCTTGTAATTCACTAGGTTGTAGTGATGCCCAAGACTCAACTATTGAGTTTACTATCTTACCTGATGTACCAAGAACACCAGAAATCACAGCATTAGATGATGTCCAAGAAACTACTACAGTTAGGTTTACAGCTGGTGCATTTGCTAATGAAGCAAATATAACAGTGAGCCAAGTTGTTGGTGGTCAAACTGTAACAGTACTTGAAGATAGCTTTGACGCTTCAATAACTCAATATAGTTTTGATAGTAAAGGCTTTAATACTGGCAATTACATAGTCACACTCAACAATTGTAATAGTAGAGTCTGCGGTGATAGCACCAGTATTGATTTTGCTATTATTGAAACGGGTCTCGATAAGGCTTTAGTAACTAGTTCATACAATAGTTCATTAAGCTCACATAGATCTTTGATTAGAACTATAAGATTAACTCTATACCGCAATTATTTCACAAGGGATAATGCTGGTTTTAGTAGACAGAGTAGAACTGTAAGTACTTACGTTAATCAACTAAAAGCAAGAATCTCAGAACTTGAAACTCTAGCGAGTCAACAAGAGCTTGGTACTGAGTCTCAGATTGGTTCAGACTTAGCATATATTTTCACGGTGCTAGATAGCATGGCTGACTTCTTGACTGAAAGTGATAGAGCAGGTCTAGAAGAACGACTTACTGCACTTGCAAGTATTGTAGAAACTAATATGGAAGCAGCAAGCGTTCAAGAACTCAAAGCTAAGATTGATAGCTATAAAGCAGGGATTGAGAACAATCCATTTGCTGGAATAAACTACAATAGAGCATTTTTGAGAAGAAGATTAGAGAGAATAACTAGACGTTACGATAGAATATTCAATCGCAGATTCCGTTTTAGTAGATTCAGCGATGCTGGTGCACTCGGTCAGGTACAACGAAACCTAAACAATATTGCTAGACCGATGACTGCAACAGTAAGGTATATAGAGAACTCAAAAGCAAGAGGTCGTACAAACGTATTTTATTTCCGCTTCTTCAGAAACTTAATAAGTGCAAGTTATAGTCTAGAACAAGCAGAAGCTATTTACGAGGCACAGCTGAGAAGAAACCCTAGCCTTGTCAATGATGCTCGATATCAAAAAGCTAAGGAAAATATCGACTACTTCAAGGATCTAATCAATAATAAGCCTTACTAATCAAAGGCTTTGCTCAGACAATCCTAATCTAGAAAATGGTTCTCCTTGGAGAACCATTTTACTTAGTTTCTAAAGCTCAAAAACAATCAAAGAACTTGATCAAGTTAAAGTTTCTATTGAATCAAGTTCATAACTTAAAGCAAAAGCAAAATTGCTATTGTTTAAACACGGGGCAAGATTTGATATTATAACTGTCCTCTCTAAAGTATCAAACCTTGTTACAAATTGGAATCGGCGAAGTCTCAGCCTAGTGCTGGGACTTCTTTATTTGAGGCAAAATTTATTCACAGAGCTCTGAAGCAACCGTTTGAGCTGCCCCAAGCCTGCAAGAGCTAGATAGAGATACATAGAATGGATCTTCATTAGGATAACTAAACTCGGCACAAACGAATGCACCAGGGCAAGCATAAGTAAAAAGCAAACGCTCATCAGTATTAAGTCTAATAAGATTAGTGGCAATTAGAGTAGCAGCATTATCAATTGAAGCATTATCAGAAGTCATAAAAGACCTGAGCTGCAATAGCCCCAAAGCAGCCTCACCTCTAACACTACTAATCATTACTCGATGGCTTGATTTTGAGTTTCTCACCTTGGCTGTATGGTCAAGGATGGCAAAATATTCATTATTAAGTTCGCTACTAGCACTCAAGTCAGTCTCATCAACGCCTTCAGCAAGATTAGTAAATTGAATCTTGATAGTTCTATTGTTTCTCAATAAATTCCTAGAGCCTGATTTATTAACTAAGTCAGGATAGCCTACCAGATCAATAATTTGGATATCTTCTGAACTTAAGTCATAGACCACGCGCCCCGACTTGTTAGGACTCAAAAACTCTATAGCTGAAGCAGCATGAAAACTACAAGCCAGAGCTAAAGCCAAAAGATATTTTTTCATAAATTAAAGTAAGAAAGGTACCAGCAATAGTGCAATGATATTAACAATCTTGATCATTGGGTTAATTGCAGGACCAGCTGTATCTTTATAAGGATCACCTACAGTATCACCAGTAACTGATGCTTTGTGAGCTTCAGAACCCTTACCACCGTGGTTACCATCCTCAATATACTT
>JAPPOW010000090.1:0-4713 GCA_028817775.1 Candidatus Melainabacteria bacterium
GTCTTGAGCCATTTTGGCGAACAAAGAATCAGCTGGACAAGGTCCATCAATCTGCAGTTGATGCTTCTGACTTGCTTGCTGAACCATTGAATTCATAAATTTATTCTCTTCAAATCCAATAATCCCATTCTCACCAGCATGAGGATTGAGAGCTGCAACTGCAATCTCCGGCTTCCCAATTCGCCAAATATTTTTTAGAGCTTTGACACTATTGTCAATGACTCGAGCCAAACGTCTCTCTAATAATTCAGGTACATGTTTTATTGGCACATGACGGGTTGCTAAGACTACCCGTAATTGCTCAAGTACAAAAATCATTTCGATATCATCACGCGACAAAGCATTAAGTTGCGCCAGAAGTTCAGTCTGTCCAGAGCATTGGATCCCAGCAAGCCATAGTGACTCCTTAGCAACAGGTCCTGTGACTAGATAGTCAAACTCGCCGTCAATTAATCTTTGATTAGCAGACTTAAGAACTTTGTAACTATGCTCCCCTGCTTCAGCACTAACCTTTCCTTGAAGAATTTTGTTTTTGATTTCTTGGTAATTAAAATCTTCATCAATTAGCTTGATATCCAAATCAGTTCTATCTTGATATTTATTTTTAAATTTAAAAAATATCTCCTCGCCGATCCCTGCAAGATCACCAAGTGTGTAGGCTATTGTGAGTTTATGCTGCTTAGCCACTGGGATTGATCTTAGCACGCCAAACCTGCTAAAATTGTTAGCCTAACCCTAAGGAGAAATTTATGACAGTTGGATCCCAAACAATAATTGAAGGTAGAAATATTGACATCACTGATGCAATTAGAGAATATGCCGAGTCAAAGCTCAGCCGAATTCACAAACACTTTGATTCCCTGATCCAGAACCACGATATTCATGTAGTACTTTCTGTACTCAAGAAGAACCGTGACAATAACCAAAAGGCAGAGATCACCATCAACCTCAAAGGTGGTCATATCATTAGATGTCAGTCTTCTGAAGCCAATGTCTATGCTAGTATCGATACAGTAGTAGACAAGATTGAAGGTCAATTACGCAAGTACAAAACTAAGATCTACAGTAAGATTCATCACGGCAAAAGTGTCAAAGAATATGGTCTTGAAGAGATGGCAGAGACATTACTTCCAGATGACTTCTCTAGCCATGTTGAAAGCTACAAAGAACCTGAAATTATCAAAGTCAAACGCTTCAAAATGAAGGCACTAGAGCCTGAGCAAGCCGTTGAGATGCTTGATGACTGTGGTCACAGCTTCTATATGTTCTTGAACATCTTCTCTAACAGGATTGCAGCGGTTTATAAACGTGAAGATGGTGGATTCGGACTAATAGAACCAGAATTCCTCCAAGTCGACAATTAGAGAAGTCTGATGAAGCCCAATAGCTGCGTTATTTGAGTCCTCATTTACTAAAGTAAACTTCGGACACGCCCATGCAGTGCTTCAAATGCCTTGCTCTTGAACTCCTCAGACCTCTCTAGAGTTTCCCACCAAATAGGTGTTTTCCCCCATACGCTTCTAATCCAATCTAAATTAATTGCCAAAATCCTTTGTTTATCAGCAAAAAATATTTGAGGTATGTTAATATTCATTTTAGATTTACGTATTGATATGATATCAAGGCTAAAATCTAGCAATAACAAGGAGATAAATGGAACCACTAGGCCAAACTGAGCCTTTAGTTTCTGCAAGCACTGAGCCATTAGCTGTCAATACAGCTAACACTAGTGCTGTGCCAATTGCTGCTGCTCCAATCTCTGATGATAATTCCGACTTACTAACAGAATTACACAATATGGCAGACCAAAGCTTTGCCAAAACTAGCTCCCAAAAAGCCAATGGTATTTGGAAATTAGCTGAAAAATTCCTCAAGGACAAGTGGCCAGTGCGTAAAGTTTTTGCCCTGGGTAACGAGACTGCTGAAGGTCTGCGTAAATTAATGTTCAGCTGGTTACCAAAACCAGTAGCTCAAGTTCTCTATGGAGCTTTGTGGTCACTTGCAATCGTAGCAACGGGTTCAAGAACTGCAGCTAACGCCAAACTTGCAGCCAAACCAGAAGACTCCACCAAAGCTGGACTCAAAATGTTGATGCATGATGGTATCGCTGCAATTGGTTTACCAACTGCTTGGATTAGATTGATTGCTGATCCTGTCCAAGAGAAAATCTATCATGCGATCAAGCTACCGAGCAAAGTTGCTGACGTTGTCCGCAGTGCCATTAATATCGTTTCTTGTTACTTCTTAATTGGTTTGCTTGATAAACCAGCTAAGGACTTTAGCGCAAAATTTCTTGGCTATGCAGATGATCATCATAAAGTTGTGAATCAAAAAGATTCACAACGCAATATGCCTGCTCTGCAGGCTGCGTAGGGAACTTCGTTCCTGCATTAGGGCTACGCCTGTTTATCCAGCGAAGCATACTGCAGGCACGCAGTGCCATAAGCAGAGAGTGAAACAACCATACGCCACTTCAATGAATAAATTACTGTATATAACCAATATAAGGTAAGTCTCTAAACTCTTGATCTACATCTAATCCATAACCAAGAATAAACTTGTCATCAATTTCGAAACAAGTGTAGTCAGCTTGAATATCTTTGAGCTCTGGCACTCTACGGCAAGGCTTATCAAATAAAGTAGCAAGCTTAATTGTCTTGGCTCCACTCTGCAAAGCAAAAAAATCAAGCAAGAATTTAGCAGTGCGACCAGAGTCAACTATATCTTCAACAATGATTACATTCTTACCAGCAAGTTCAGGCAATGTTAGATCTAAGGCTTTGACAGTACCAGAGCTTTCTGTACCACTGTCATAACTTGAGACTCGAATAAATTCTATTTGGCAACTTAATTTTATTGCTCTAGCAAGGTCAGAAAGAAATATAAATGAACCTTTGAGTACACCGACTAGAACTATGTCATCAATATCCTTATAATCCTCATCAATCTTTGCAGCTAGTTCTTTGACTTTGGCTTCTATTTCTTCCTCTGAAAATAGAATTTTGATATCGGATTTATTGACCATAGGAATAATTGTAAACCAACTAGCATTATGGTCGCAGTACCTCCTGCATATAGCACTTCGTACCTGTAAATGATACGCTGCAAAAGCAGGCGAAGCCATAAGCAGGAGCTTTAGCTCCATATGCAGTTTGCGAAGCAAACCTATGCCATCAGTCAGCCATTTCCAAATGAATCATCTTCTGTTTAATAGCAAAAAATTTACCTTTACTAAAGTTGATTCTATGAAAACCACCCTCCCGAATAGCAGCCATAAAATCGTGAACAAAGGCAATATTAGGCGTAAAGAAGTGCTCTAGTAGCTTACGCTGAATCACCGGCTCAATAGTTCGGAATAATTCAAGCGGCCACGGCAGCGGACCCAAGTTCTCTGCTGCTGTTTCCACATCTAGTGACAGATAGTCTTGCTCCATCTGAACCAAGGTGGAAAGCTGGACTATGTTCTCAATTGCACGCGGGTTGATTTGCACTGCTTCAGGCAAAATATTGTGGCGAATACGATTACGAGCGAACTCCAGCTTGTGATTAGAACTATCTTCCACAAAATCAATTCCGTTCTGTTGAGCATACTCAACAATTTCAATGCGAGCTATATCCAGTAATGGTCTATGAATGACTATAGAACCATGCTCGCGCCAACGAGGGATACCCTGCAAGCCGGCAGTATTAGTACCACGAATAATCCGAAACAAAATCGTCTCCGCTTGATCATTCAAATTATGTCCAAGCAAAATATGTTCAAGCCCCTGCTCTTGAGCAGCATCCTCAAAAAATTGATAGCGAGCCTTACGAGCCCCAAGTTCACTAGCTTCTATCTCACCTGGCTCAAAAGTTTTGAGCGCTAACTCAATGCCATGTTCCTTACAATAGTTTCTAATAAAGTCAGCAGCCAGAGGAGAGTCCTCACGCAAACCATGATCGAGATGCAAACAAACAATATCTTCTTTGGAATAAACCTTACAAGCAGCAGCAAGCAAAACCATCGAATCAATCCCCGCAGAGCAAGCAATGCCAAGCTTGCCTTCTAGGTAACTAGCTTGAATATAGTTAGCTAGTCTATCTTCAACAAAACTCATTTCTTATTACTGTTTTGCTCTTTGGTTGCAGCAAACGGTTTATCAACAATATTCTCTGGTTGATTTTGAGTGATGGTCGGCAAGACATTAACTCTCTTAGAGATATAGAGGATACCATCAAGCTTTGGCTCAATAATCCCTTTGGAAAGAATGATAGTCGCACTAACCAATTCATTGTGGTTATTGTTATTAGCCTGGAATAACCTTTCTAGCTTGTGATCCTTGATCACTTGGAAACTTTCCTCTGGACTAGTTTCAGCAGGCTTCTCAATCAACTCCTTATTAATAGTTGCAGTAGCATTGATATTTTCAGGCAGAATGAAATAAAGAGTAGCTGAGTATTGATCATCAGCTTTGACTTGCTCAGGGCTACTAAAATAAATCTGGTGCTCGTCTAGGTATTGTTTAGCGTTGCCGTAGTAGACAGTAACCAATTCAAAATTAATCCGATCAGACTCTATCTTCCAGTGCTTACCGTACTTCTGCAGGAAAGTCTGTCCTTGAGAAATTGCATTAAGGATACCAGTTTTATTTAAGTCTGCATTAGGCTCAGCACTAGTACCATAGAAAAAATCAATACCTGAGATAGTAGCGTAATTGTCCTGACTGCGAATTG
>JAPPOW010000090.1:4723-6841 GCA_028817775.1 Candidatus Melainabacteria bacterium
TCTGCATTATGCTCAGCAATAGAACCATAGCAAAAATCCATACCTGAGATAGGAGCGTTAGTGTCCTGACTGCGAATTGCTTTCTTTTGATTTTCTATCTTGATATCAGGATAGGTTTTCCAAAGCTTCTCTGTCAACTCACGGTATTGTTCTTTATTAATACCGTCACCAGTGATAAAACTCTTGCTATAGTATGAAAATAATTTATCGCCATCATGCTCATTCCAAGCTCGATAAATCTCCTGATATATTTTCTCAACATTTTCAACATCATCAGCTAAACTCGGCAGCTGCATGAATAAAAGCAATATAATTAGGATTAACCTAGGCATAGGGCTATTATATTACAAGATGGCAGAAACAGTTAAATTAGCTCAAGTCATGCGCGCCAAGCTAGTTGAGAGCGAGCACTACGGTATCGTAGTGATTTGCAAAGCAGATGGCTCTATCCAATCTTGGGGAGATGCTAGTTTCTCTTGTTTCACTAGATCAATTATCAAATCTATCCAAGTCAAAATTTCTAAAGACATCTTAGGAGCGGAACTGAGAGATGAGTTACTTGCAATTGCCATGGCCTCACATAATGCCGAGAGTGAGCAATTGGTCCAAGTCAAAAATCTAATGCAAAAATTTAAACTCAAGAAGCAAGACTTATACTGTGGTACTTACCGCAGTCCTTCATTCAGCCTTGATAGTCCAATCAAACACAATTGTTCTGGCAAACATTTTGCTATGCTTGCTGCTTGCATCAAACAAGGCTGGAGCAGAGAAGATTATTACCAGCTTGAGCATCCACTGCAGCAAGCAATCAAAACAGAGTTAGAGCGGCTCTTGGGACAAAGTATCACTGAAGTGGGTATTGATGGTTGCGGACTACCAAGTTTTCGTATACCACTAAGCGGTATGGCAAAAATCTTTCAAGCGATGATAGTTGATCCAAGCTACCAAGAAATAATTAGTAGTATGCGCGCTCATCCCTATCTCATTGGTGGCAAGCAACAAGTTGATTCTTTACTAATGGCAAATTCTAAGCAACTAATTGCCAAAACTGGTGCTGAAGGTTTAGTGATGGTTGCCAATCTAGAAAGCAAAGAAGCTTTAATTATCAAAATCATTGATGGCAGCAAACGAGTCAAAGGCGTCATCAGCAGCTCTCTATGCAAGGAGCTTGGCTGGCTTCAAACAGAACTAGCACTTGATACTTCAATCTACAATAGCCGCAAAGAAATTGTTGGACACTATGCCAGCTGTGCTTTGTTTTGAGCAGCATGTGTCACTTGATCATCATTAAAAAGAACCCTGATTGGTAAGAGTAAGTGTGAGTAAATATTGTCATGTCTCTCAGAATCAATGATATCTCTTACTGCAGCACTCTCTTTGTGCTTATCCTTCTCATCGCTATGCAAGACTAGTCTGTTTGCCGAGAAGAAGAACAAGAAGAAGTGTCTCAGAGCTTTGTCAAGGCGATCTAACACACGCTTGACTTGGGTAAACTTAAGCACAGCACTAATCCCTGGCAAAATTTTGATCCTGTTCAACATCCCCAACAATCCAAGACCAAAGACCAGCAGGTTAGCTCTACGATTTGAATCACTTAGACCTTTGCCTTTTTTGAGGTACTCATTCAAGTTAGCTGGTACTTCACCAGTTAAATAAACCAGTGACATCAAACCATTAGCAAGATCTGTTGCCTTGCCAGAAAGCTCTCTCAGCGGCTGAATATTGAAGAAAGAACCAAGAAAATTAAAACCAACACTAGCACCGTTGAGCAAACCACCAATAACCCCAGCTGGTAGACCAATACATTTACTCAAAATTTTAGATCTGACGTACCACTTTTGATTCTCTGGCTCCTCACTACCAACTTCTTTAGGAATACCACCTTGATGGGCGCAACTATAGTGGCTAGACCAAACTGCTTTGAAATTATTCATGAAATTTTGTCTCATTTCTTGAGTCAGGTTTTGTATATGCTGGCGCTTACGCTCACTGCTATCAACCCTGTCCGCCGGTTCATTAGGATTAGTGCTAAAAAGCTTACGCCATAATTTGACTAATGGTTTAACTGGTTTGAATTTTGGATTAAGTAAAAATCTATCTGTATAGTAACTAATAACC
>JAPPOW010000090.1:6851-17354 GCA_028817775.1 Candidatus Melainabacteria bacterium
CTAATAACCTCACTAACCTCATTTTGTTTACGCCTAAACGCTTCTGTGCTAATTCCCCCATCATAGGCAACAAAGGCTTTACCGACTCTTCGGAAATTCCAAAAGATATTTGTCAACTTACCAGTAGTATTGTCAATAAAGTCTGCCATCCTTGGAATCAAGCCCCAAACAGGGTTGTCATGGTAAGGAAAGAAAACTTTGAATAAACCAATCCAAGGTGCCACAAAAGCATTGAGCCTATAAACATTACTGCCAAGACTGGCAGCAACCATGTTCTCAACCATATCGGAAGCAATATCGTCAGGCATACGCATATCTCCACCCGGTTGTGCGTGAATCGAGTACTGTGCTTGTTGTCTAATTTTATGAAGAAAGTCATCAACAATATCCAAACCCTTGGTCTGAGTTTTTTCTGGATCATTATCTCTGCTTGAACCTGACAAGAAGGAAAGAAAACTTCTTGCAAACATTGCAAGAGTACCGATACGTGCAAAACTCAAGTCAAGGTTGACTTGTTTAATAAGCGGTTGCTTGGCTAAGGCTTCGCGGTTACGCAAAGTCTCAACCGGCTCCTCATTCTCTTGATAAGACTTTGGAGCTTGATATTTTTCCCAAGGCGAACCAGGCTGCGGCATAGTAGCAGCAGCACGGCCTGCATGAACTGAGTTGTTCGGCTCTAGGCTGATTTTTTCCTCTTTATTTTTTCTTTGGCATTAACAATAAGTGTCAATACCGCTATACAATTATAGCCTATTGTGTATATAGGTGTTTTCATCTATGATGCCATCTTCTATAGAGTCAAGACCCAATATTTTCTTAATACTAATTAAGCAAGCCTCTATGATAAGATTCTCCTCTATGCCTAAGCAAAAAACTAACAAATCGGCTAAAAAAAGATTCAAGATCACGGGTACCGGCAAGGTTACTTTTAAGAAATCTGGTATCAAGCACTTGAATTCACATATGTCGGCTAGACACAAACTTAGATTACGTCGTCCAGAATCAACAATGGATGATTCACAAATGGACAATGCAATGGGCATGTTTCCATACAAAAAGTACGGCAGATAAATAATTTTTAGGAAAGAACAATGAGAGTCAAACGAGGCAACGTAAGAAAACGCAAACACAAGAAAGTCCTTAAAGCAACCAAGGGCATGAAAGGTGGTCGCAGCAAAATCTTTAGAGCAGCAATGCAAGGGATGATGCGTGCACTTAAGCGTGCGTTCAAAGATAGACGTCTTAAGAAGCGTGATTTCCGTGGTCTTTGGATCCAAAGAATCAACGCTGCAGTTAGACCATTCGATCTTTCTTACAGTAGATTCATCAATGGTTTGAGCAAAGCTGGTATCGAACTTAACCGTAAGATCATTGCTCAGCTTGCCGTTGAAGACAAAGCAGCTTTTGAAGAGCTTGTGAGTTTAGCTAAAGCAGCAGCTTAATGGACGCTGTAACACTCTAGCGCTCTAAGGCTGTAACGGAAGCCTTTTGGTTGTTACTAGTACCCAGCAACCGTCATTGCGAGACGCAGTCGAAGCAATCTAGACTAGAGTTGGTTTAATTCAAGTAGAGCTGTATAGGTAGGAAGCACAAACAAAGTTTCACTGTTCTGTTTTGAGCTTGTAGCATCCACTAAAGCCTGCTTTAGGCTCTTGATAATCTTAATTTGCCCAGGCTTAATACCAGCATACTTCAACCTCACCGCCATATCTTCAGCCCGGCAGCCAGCACAAATTATCTCTGATTTGGTTTGCAAGTGTTCAAACTCAGCATCCCAGAGCCAGCTTAGATCTCTGCCGTCAGCATAATTATCATTAATAGCAATCATGAACTTAGGGTTTTTCTTAGTAGCCAAATCTCTAAGCACTTCAGTTGCTCCAGTAGGATTTTTAATCAAAAAAGTTTGGTATTCTACGCCATCAAAAGTTTTGATTTCAGCTCTACCAAAATTACCTCTATAGTTTTCAATACCTTGCTTGATGCTTGTAAGATCCACCCCAGCAACTAGAGCAGTAGCTGCTGCAGCTGTTGCATTGTAAATATTATAGAGACCAGGTAGTTTGAAATCTATCTCGATGCTTTGCTCTTGGTAAACTAGTTTGATTTTATGCTCAGAGACTTGCTCACAAATCAAATTAGCATCCACATCTCGTTGAGGGTCAGAATCAAGATTGCTTAGCTCTCGATCAGCTTTAACAGCAAAACTAAAAACTTCAAAACCTTCTACTTGATTAGCTATATCCAAGACCTTCGTATCATCAGCATTAAGTACCAATACCGGACTGTCATCGTGAGGAGCATCAGCGACGTCACGATCTCCCTGTCGTTGCACTAAATTTCTAATTCCCTGAATAATCAACTTTTGCGTAGCATCTATCTCACCAAATCTATCTAATTGATCTCTAAATAAATTAGTGACAGTGATTGTCTTTACTGGAATAATCTTGGCGACCTCTGGTAAAGTAGCTTCATCAACCTCAAGTACAAAATTATTAGATTTAAGATTGCCACTCAGATCAGAAGAGTTGATGAATTCAGCTAAGATGCCGTAGTAAAGATTTGCTCCCATCAAGTTTGAGATAGGATCTTCTCCGCCAGCAAGCTTATAGATTTCCCGGAGTAAACCAGCAGTGGTTGTTTTACCGTTAGTTCCCGTAATGATGCTTTGCAGATTACTGGTCTCAAGTTCAGCTGCAAAGTCTTCAAGTAACTTAGGTTGGAGAGCTAGAGCCACTCTGCCAGGTAAAGCCGAGCCAGAGCCTAAGCGCAAAATTTTAACCAGGCTCCTGGTTAATTTAGCTAAGCTGATTGCAACTAACCCGGAGGCCATTGATGTTCTCTCCCTGCAAGCAAATGCATATGCAAATGAAAAACTGTTTGCCCGCCATCTTTACCCGTGTTGACCACAGTCCGGTAACCTGCTTCAGCAAAGCCTTGCTCTTGAGCAATCTTTGGTGCTGCTAACATTAATTCACCCAGTACTTGCTGATCACCATCAACAAATTCTTGCAAACTTGCTTTGTGAATTTTGGGGATGATCAAATAATGGTGTGGACTAGCTGGTTGAATATCCTTGAAAGCCAATACATAATCATTTTCATATATTTTTTCAGCGGGGATTTCTCCTGCAATAATCTTACAAAAGAGGCAATCTTTGTCACTCATATTGTAATTTTATCATGGCAGAAAGCGTATGCTCGCACAGCTCGCTGCGTATGGCTACGCCTGCTTATGCTTTGCTGCTATGGACTTCAATCTCCCTAGCAGGACGAAGTCCATATGCAAGAGCTTAGCTCCATACGCAGCGAGCTGTGCGAGCATACGCTTTTTCTACAACAAATGTCCCAATTTATCCTTCTTGGTACCCAGATACTTCTCATTATGCTTTTGACTCTGAATTTTCAATGGCACTCTATCAACAATTTCCAAACCATAGCCATCAATACCACGGATCTTCTTAGGATTATTAGTAAGCACTCTGATCTTAGTTAAACCAAGATCAGTAAGTATCTGCGCGCCGACTCCAAAGGATCTCAAGTCAGGCGGAAAACCAAGCTTATGGTTTGCTTCCACCGTATCATGCCCTTGATCCTGTAAATTATAAGCTTTGATTTTATTCAGCAGACCAATACCACGACCTTCTTGACGCAAGTAAACTAGCACGCCAAGACCTTCATCACGAATCTGTTTAATTGCACTTTGCAATTGATCACCACAATCACAGCGCAAACTTGCAAACAAATCACCAGTAAGACATTCACTATGCATGCGCACCAATACTGATTTGTCCTTAGCTTGCTCTAGATCACCATGAACCAAAGCTACATGCTCTTTATTAGTAAGAAAGTCCTTATAACCATAGATTCTAAAATCTTCATCAAACTTGGTTGGCAAAGCTGCTTCAGTCACCCTATGAACAAATCTTTCTTTCTTGAGACGATAAGCAACCAGATCAGCAATGGTAATAAACTTGAGATCATGCTGCTTAGCAAAGGTTACCAAATCATCGCGACGTGCCATCTCCCCATCTTCTTTAAGAATTTCACAAATCACTCCCGCTGACTTAAATCCAGCAAGGCGAGCTAAATCAACGGCTGCTTCAGTATGACCAACACGTTTGAGCACCCCACCATCAATTGCTTTAAGCGGGAAGATATGTCCCGGACGGCGCAAGTCACTTGGTTTAGCTTCATCAGAGATTGCAACTTGAATTGTTTTAGCACGATCAGAAGCACTGATTCCAGTTGTGACTCCAAACTTAGGGTCAGCATCAACACTAATAGTGAATGCGGTCTGCATTGTATCGCTACTAACATCAACCATCTCACCAAGCTCTAAGTCTTCGACTATCTTCTTTTCAAGTGCCAGGCAAATCAAACCACGCCCTTCTTTAGCCATAAAGTTGATAATTTCAGGACTAACTGACTCTGCAGCACATATCAAATCACCTTCATTTTCGCGGTCACTATCATCTGCGACAATGACCATTTTGCCAGCTTTGATGTCAGCAATCGCTTCTTCTATAGTACTAAATTGGATTTCTTTTGTCATCCTGAGGAGCGCCTCTGGCGCGACGTCAGGACCTCCCTGACTACAACTAATTACGCCAGACCTAATAGTAGCATGTGCCTATTTAACCCATCTTTAACCTAATTTTGTACTAATTAAACCAAAGGAAAGCAATTATGAAAGCCAAAGCAGCAGATCGTTTACCAGCAGAATTAGCTAATGTAATGAGGAAATCTCGTAGTGAATATAGCGCAACAGAGAACCCTAAAATCAAAGCAGATACTAAACCAAAAGCCAAAGGTTTAGCTTCAGCTAGAAATTTTGGACCTCAAAACAATAAGCCTGCAAATGGTCAAAAATTTAATGAAGCAAATGCATAGGCTTTAACCTAGGCTTAACAAGGAACTGTTTTAATCAAAGCATGGATTTATTCGACGACAAGAAAAATAGCAATCAATCATCAACAGGTAGTCTTGACTCACAGGTTGAACTAGTTACCAGCTTCTTTAGCAAATTTGCTGATGATAGAGAGCTTGGCTACTACAAATCAATGGTCGTTGATCTTTACCGTGCTATCACTTGCTACCGCATGTATGATAATTTAGAAGAATTTTTAGCAATCAACCCTGAGCTTAAAGATGCTCGCGAAGATGTAATTGAGCTTTGGCATGAATTTGACAAGCTTAGTGACGCCGAACTAGCAGAAGTTGCACTTGAGCTATTGCAAGACATTTAAAAACTTCTCTTACTTAAAATTTCCTTGATCGTTAGTGGGTTTTCACTAATACAACTCAGATAAGATGTTACAGCCTTATCTGGTTCATAAGTACCTTGCTCCCATTTACGCAAAGTTTCAATATTAAAACCATAGTTCTCTGCAAACTCCTTCTGAGTCATCCCTAATGATTTACGCAACTGCTTAATATCAACACTAATTTTGTAAGTGATTAAACTCGATGGTGATTCAAGAACTTCATCTAATGATTCCATTATTTCGTCACCTAAACTTTTGTCTTTTTTGGTTCTTTTCTTCATGATTCCAGCTCCTCGATTACAGTTTTCAGCTTGTTTTGAATTTCATTCTTCTCCTTTGAAGTCAAATCTTCCTTCTTGTTTTTGGGATAAGCAGTCAGCAAATTTACCCTTATTGGATTTGGGAATCTTCCACCTAAGTTTCCTCAAGCCTCCTGTATTCTTGATTATGTCACCAGACTCTGGATAGTTTATAAGATGGCTACTTAATTGACTTAGCTCGCCTTCATCAAGATAGTCTTTAATTTCCTTATTGAACTTTCTTGTCGCAACTACCTTAATCTGATGCATTTCAACTCCTTAGTAGGAGATTATAACACATCCATAGTAGATTCTACTAGTCTATTTGCCCGCACTTAAACCAAGGCTTCTAGCACCAATCTCACCCAAATCCTCAGTCCATTCAAGGAAAATATCTCTATTCTCAGGAGCCATATCATCAATGGCTTTCTGCAAGAGGTTAGCTTGCCCTAGCCCACTATTAAGTTCAATTACAGCTAAAGCTAGATCAATTTCTGTTTCTTCACCTTGGTGCTCGCCATTAGCAGAAGATTTGAGTAAATTCTCAAGAGCATCTAGTGAACCTTGTTGATCTTCACCACTAGTTAGCACAATCTCTTCGCCCTGATAAACATAGCAGTAACTAATTCCACCAAGACTATTGTCCTTAGCTTCAACTATATAGCGTTTACCATCACGCATGACATAGACATAAGGAATATAGTCAAACAAACCATTGAGCATATAGCAATTACTGCCACCAATTTGATTATTGACAATGTTAATATTGTTGCGCTTAGCAAAATCAACTGCATGTTTAGGAATCGCTTGCTTAAGTATCGCTTCTCCTTGTTCGTCCATTAATTTCTGGATCTTACCAGCAATATAAAGTGGCATGACATAACTCGGCTCACCATAGAACATCTTGGCTCCCTGACCAGCATTGACAGTCACCGCTCCAATGTTAGCTGAGAACAAGTAACCCTTAATCCCTGAAGTACTCTGAAAACTTCGCATCGCAAAAAATATCTGCTCGTATGGAGTTGTTTGCGGCAAAGCCAAACCGGCTTCAACAAAACTATCTTCAATTTTGGTCAAGAACTCTGGCAGAATAAAACTACGCGCATTATTCGCCACAAACTCTTGCATCACCAAGTCATCAGTCTTGGTTTTGTCAAAGATGAAATCAATCATTTCATCACGGTTCCTAGTCAGACTTAATTTACCGCTAATACCACGACCACCAGAATCCCGGCTTGCTTTAAGTAACCAATTATCAATGTGTGCAGCATCAGCCGCTTTGAGCTTATCATCTAGTGCTAATGCCACATCACTGCGACTCTCGAATTCCTTATGAGTAAAATTAATCTGATTCAAGCCCGGCAATTGAATTTGCTCAAGCACTCTAGGTAATTCAGTCTTGGCATACATTTGCTGCATATTAAGCATTGACCAAACTTCAGGTACTCCAAGTTCCAGGGTCATGCCATTAATATACTGAGAGTGAGTATGCGCCGCCATCAGAATATTTGGCTTCGGTAAGACTACAGGCAACTTTCCAGGCTCTCCTTGCCCCTTGAAGATCTCAGGCTCAAGATTAACTAAAGCATGGACAAAGCCTTCTTCATTTAAATCATAATGATTGTCAGAGTAAGCAGTTAAATAGTTCAAGCCTTCCAGCACAGCTGGTTTAAATGAAGTATAGATTTGTTTGATCTCACCAAGTTCTGTCAAGAATGGTGTGAAGACCGAGACATTAGAGTAACGTCCATCAGGGCTGACCTTGATTCGCTCCCGCAATAGCGGCGAGCGAAAGACACAATTGAGATCCCAAGAATGCTTACCAATATTAGAGAGCCCTGCAATCCAGTTCAGCTGCACATCCTCATCAAGCCCATGCCTAAACAATTTAGAAACAGTAGCATCCTGCCCTCGCAAAATTACTGGTAGTGGGTGCCTATCATGATAGTTGCGAATAAAGTTACGCAGCGCGCGCATACAATCCCAGAACCTTTCTTCTACACAAACATCAGCATGCTGATAGCCAATTGCAATAATGCCATTGTCGTAATCTCCAATCAAAGAATCACGGTACTCTTGAGAACTCTGCTTGAGCACCGTCTTCTGAGAAATTAAATAGTGCAAGATTTTGTAACAATCCATGCCAGACTTAGCTGCAAGCCCAAACATCTTAGCCCTAAGGTTTGGCTCCAGATAGTAATCTTGATTGAAACCATAACTCGCTCCAGCGCAAAGACTATGGAAAACATATGGCGGGTAATCCTCTTCATGTACATTGAGGTATTGATCAAAGAATAGTGCCAGCTTATTAACCATCTCATTCTCATCTTCAACATCAAGAGTAAGCATGATCAGGAAAGATAGAATAAAGATCTCAGCTAATTTAGAAACCGGCTCTAATTTTTCTGACCTTGCAGCCAGCTCCCTAATTACCCCTCCATGTTTACGGTGATCACCAAAAACCGGAATCAAATCACTAGGCTCCGCTTCTTTGACCTTGCAAAATGTCTCAGTGACAGCCTTAAGCTCAGGCAAATTAGTACTCAAGTGCTCTGCATAAGCACTCAAAGTTTTGAGCATACGAGCAAAGATTAGATTTTGAGCTTCAGCATCAGCCCCCGACTTCAGCCCCTCGATATAATCAAGCACAAGATTATCCCAAGCCCGCTCTAGTTTAGAATTTTCACCAGGTTCATATTGATTGAACTCATTGAGACGTAAAACAAGTCCGTGTTGCGACTTACTCAGTTGAGCCCGATACTCAAGACTATCAGCAGCAGAACTCACCAAAAGATCAGCTTCTTTGGTTGAACCAGCATTTTCAATAATTCGAGAATGCTGCTCAATTGCTGGTGCACTTGCTTCAGTGACAAACAAATCGAGCAAAGCAAAACTATGCTTACCAAGGTTCTTAAGTTCTTTAGAACTATCAAACAATTCAAGAATAAAGTGAATATCTTCTTTGCTTTGACCATTGAGCACCCAGCGTCCGCCCAAGATTAGCCAGTCATTGAAACTCAACTCATCACTCAAATCATAATTAGCTAAACGAGAGAGCGCCAAAATCCACTCACTATAACGTTTGAGACTCTTGTTTGAAACCCCAAGTTCTTGCGCCTCCTTATATTTCTGGATTACTAGATCACGGCGCAAATCTGCTTCTTTATAAATCTGGGCTAAGGCTTCATCACTTTGAGCCTTGACTTCTTGATAACTTTGATCCTGCTCGCGCTCTTCAGAACTAAGCTTAGTTTGATAAATTAGTTTTTGAATATAAAGTTTTGCCCAAGCTCTTGAATTATCAATTTCATGATTCCAGCGCTCATAAACTTCTTCAGAAACTAAGTGTGAGCTGATAGTACCACCCAATGCCATCCACTCAAGACTCTTGTCATAATCAAGTAGCGGGCGCTTTGCTTGCTGTGGGTTGTCTACCAAAACCAAAAGTGAATTAGGATTATTAATCTGCATCAAGGCTTTAAGCTGGACCATATCTTCCATCAAAACAATCAAATCATCATGGTCAGAATTGAGTTGAATTGCATCCACTGCTTGATAAGCTTGTAATGGATCTTTGTAGAAACCCTTGGCAAAAGTTTCCAGATACTTGAGATCAACCTTCATTGCATCAAGCTCAGTTTCTATTGAGCTAGCGTCTTCAGCCGTCGCCAAAGCCTTGCGTAAGATACGCCAGTCTTGCCAATTAGAACCGTAACTCACGGCACAAGCTTCGATAATCTCTCTTGTCATTGGTGGCTCCAACTCTAATGTAGTAATTTTTTGAATTGCAGCCTCAGCTCTAGCCTCAAGCTCGCCTCCCATAAAGATCTGCGGATCAACCAATGGATCAAAGACCCTAATTTCTTTTGGTAAGTCATAATTTTTAATTTGATGCTCAACCAAGTCAGCCACTTCTGGCACTGAAGTATTTTTCAAATATTGTTTTTGGTGCAATAGTAGTGCCATCAAATATTGGTTTGCATTCTCACGCTCATCAGAGACATTACCCTTGTAAGAAGCGTTGAGCGCAATAACCAAATCACCATAGTCACGTTGCAGCCCTAATTTAATCTGTGCCCTTCTAATTGCAGAGTTCATTAGTTGTACTCTTTGGATGATTCCAGTCTCATTAATAATTCTTGAGTATTCAATTAATTTACTTGCCAGCTGCGAATAGGCTCTTGCCATCAATTGATCCTCTGAACCATAGTCTGCTAGGTACTTAAATAAAGCAACCATTGATTTAAGGTTAGGCAGCCATTTGTAATCCTGATTAGCTAGGTATTTTTGAATAGTCTTGGATTCAGTCAGCTCTTGATAAGCATGTAATTGCCAATCAAGTTCATTGGAGAAACGAGTTTTGAGTTCTAATAATTCTTTGATAATCGATCTTAATTCATCACGCGCACTTTGTTCTTCAACACCTAGGTAATCAAGCAAGGTATCAGAATTGATAGCCAAACCTAGCAAAATAAATAATGGCTCTTTAGTGATACAGTAACCAGTCGACGCCATGGTACCGTATTCCATCACATGTAAACCCGCAGCCTTATTATTACGAGCATTGATAGTAGCTCTTGCCAAAGAGCCATCAATATCAAACGATTGAAAGACTCCCTGGAAAGAAATCGCTTTGGAGTATTGGATCGCCCGGCAAGTATTTTCAATAACCTTGACTGAACCTGCTTCAGCAGCTGATTCAAACAAACTATTTTGAGTTTCAGAAACATAGTCGACATAGTCCTTAGCCTTGATCAAAGCTTCAGCATCATTAGCACCAAGCATGCGCCCCATAATACTAGTAATCGACGCCACTACATGCTTACCGAAGTCAATCCGGCTTGGCGCCACACTAAAATCAAAATAGTAATCAGCATCAGCTATCGATTTATTACTAGTTACATTAATACGGTTAATTTGTGGATTGGCTTCCAAGAATTG
>JAPPOW010000090.1:17364-17864 GCA_028817775.1 Candidatus Melainabacteria bacterium
ACGGGCAGTAGATTCTGGGTAGCGAATATATTTCTTACTAAAAACCTTAGCTTCTGTGTTTGAAATCTTGTCGTCAAACTTAGTTGAGATTTGCTTAGCACGCTCACTCGCACTCAAATTTTCATCAGCGAGCACAGTTTCAGCCCAAGCTTTAAACTCATCAATACCACCAACTTGTTTAAGTAAACAATATTTAGCCACATCGCGTTGCACGTCATAGAGATTCAAGAGTAGCTCAATGCTGGCATCTTCTTTATCCAAACCTTCTTGCAGCATATGGCTTTGCACTTCATCTTCGAGCAAGTAGTAAGCAAAACAAAACTCAGCAGCTTCTATAATCTGGCTCTTGTAAGTATCCAGGATCCTTTCTAATTCTGGATTAGGTAAATCCGTTTTGTTGGTAGAGAATAAATTATCAAGGCTAAGTCCTTGCTTATATTGATTGTCAATCTCAATACTAGCCAGATTACTTATTTCATTTTCTAAGATCGCCACAAAGA
>JAPPOW010000116.1 GCA_028817775.1 Candidatus Melainabacteria bacterium
TGATCTCCCCCAAGAGTCCACATCGACGGGGAGGTTTGGCACCTCGATGTCGGCTTAAGCGCTATACGACGGCGGTCGTATAGGTTTACAATTGTCAATTATTGACAAAAGTATCGCATGGGCCCCTGGAAGAGTGATCTTCCGGAGCAAATTTGGCTTATAACGGTGAACCCTAAGCGGGCATTACTCAGCGCCCGTAAGGCAATACCGTGCGAAGTCCTTTAAATTTGGTATCTTGGTTAATGATATACTTACCGGATCTGCTGAAAAACGAAGTTTTTCTAGACAGATCCTTGATAAAAGGTTCTGACTGTGCGAAGCACATGTCAGATTAGAGTTTAGACTCTATCTTTTACAAGCACATAAGTAAGTTGTCTTTAGTCATGGTGCAATTGAGTCTTGAACAAGAACAAATATTGGTAGGATCTATTCTTGGAGATGCTTGCATCGAACAGAACGGAATCAATCATAGAGTGAAATTTGATCACTCACTTGCTCAAGAACAATATCTATTTTGGAAGTATAAAAAACTCTTTGATCTCTCTACTAAGATTAGATATAAAGATGTTTTAGATCCGCGAACTGAAAAGAAATACTCTCACGTAATGTTTAACACTAGAACTTCATCGAGATTTAGTGAGTTACACGAGATCTTTTACAGAGACCGGAGAAAATTAATTCCAAAAAATATTGTTGAAATATTTAACTCACCAATTGCGCTTGCTACCTGGTATCTTGACGATGGAGCAAAAAGAACAGATTGTAACGCTCTAAGAATTCATACGAATTCTTACCCAAGAGCTAATCAAGAACTTCTTGTTGAAATGCTTCAATTTAATTATCAAATTAAGTCAAGGATTCACAAAGTAAAGAATGAAGAGTATGTACTCTATATACCTTCAGGACAGGCTTTGAGATTCTGCGAAATGATTTACCCGATAGTTAAAGAGATACCGAGTATGAGATACAAAATACTGGACCGTGTAACGACTGAGGAAAATGTGGCGCAAGCTGCATGAGTACGAGATGGATGGAGAGCATCCATAACACGCCAAGTTCTTATAAATCGTTTATTGTAAGAAAATGATATAGTCTGTGCCTATAGAAATATAGGATTAACACGCGTCACATCCTGGAGCGGTAGTACGTTCCAAGGGTTGGGCTGTTCGCCCATTAAAGTGGCACGCGAGCTGGGTTCAGAACGTCGTGAGACAGTTCGGTCCATATCCGGCATGTCCGTAAGATATTTGAGTGGATTCTTTCCTAGTACGAGAGGACCGGAAAGGAGGAACCTCTAGTGTACCTGTTGTCGCGCCCGCGGCAAACGCAGGGTAGCTATGTTCCGAGCGGATAAGTGCTGAAAGCATATAAGTACGAAGCCCACCACAAGATGAGATATTTTGGGACCCAGGTAGATAATCTGGTTGATAGGCAAGTAGTGTAAGTAGCGTGAGCTATTCAGCTTACTTGTACTAATAGTCCTTCGCTTTTTTCTTTTTTTTCTTTCTTGTTATCCTGAGGAGAGCTTGCTCGACGTCAGGATCTCAAGATAGAAGACTAGCTAACTATTTTGAAATATGCAGTTTTTAGTTTACTGTAGAGATAACGATCATGATAAAATCAATCTGGTTTGGTTTTGGTTAAAATAATCTTATGGCAAGTGTAGGTTGGTTTAGTGAAGCAGTAGATGAAAGTCGGGCTGCTATAAATAGAGGTGAAAGTCCTTCTGTTAGTGCAAATGCGCCAATTCAGACTGTTTCTGGTTTTGCTAGGAGAGCCAGAACAGCAAGTGAAGTTGATTTTTCGAGACCAAGAGATCTAAATTTCTATACTGGACCAATACTAAATATTAGTTCGTACTCAGAACTTCAAGCAAATTTAGCTGCTATCAGAGGCAAATCCTTTATTCTAGAGACTTCTGGGCGTCATAGTTATCAAGTTGTAGCTCGTCTTATTTCTGCAACTGCAGACAAAGTGGTTTTTGAATATAATGAGCGTTCTGGCAAAACTAAAGTTGATGTCGATTCGACATCTTTATTAGATCAGCCCTTTAGAATTTTGCCAAGCCCAAGCCTAAACACTGCCCAGTCACAGCAAGCTGCTAATGCCATTCTTGATAACCAGGGTTATAACTTTGATCCTGCGCGTGATCTAGAAATTATCGGTGGACAAATTACTGATAGAGGTCAAAGCAGTATAGATCCTGAGTCATTATATGTTCCGGTCGTTATTTTTAAAGCTAAGACTCTGGAGACAGGCTATCACGCAGGTGGACCTATGCCTATCAGGTTTAACTCTAGCAATGGCAAAATTAATGAGCCAGAAGCCAGATCTAATGACAGTACTTGGAGACCACGGGACCGTTCATTGTGGACAGAAGCTGCCCATGTGATTTTGGTTAAAAAACGTCCTGGCGCTGAGATGATAGTTAAAAAATTCGAGGAGCAAGATGCAAAATTCTATCGAGGAAATGCAGCATTTGACTTTGACCGTAATAGTCCCTACAGAGCTTTGCGTAGTTTTGCAGAACGTCATGCTGGTGAAGTTTTCTATATACAGAAAGCTCGCGGTGAAAAACCTCTTGGGATAATGAGAGTGCTTAAGCCAACTGGTAGTGGTTCAGAGATAAATGTTCAAGGTCCTAGAGATATATATCCTACTAGACTTGGTTCGAGTGAAACTTTACGCTTTAGTGCTGTCAATGCTTATAAGGGTACCGCTCCCGAGCCTTCCAATGAAGATCTTTACACCGGAGAAGATATAATAATTAATTCATTAGATGATGCTGCTAGACTAGAGCAGCATATAGGTAAAAAATTCTATATCGAGAAGCCTGATATAAATATGAAACCTAGCTATAGCTATGCCACTTTGACGGCTGTTGATCCTGAGAATATTCAATTTAGCTCAGAAGATGGCTTGTTCGAGATTGGAAAATATCACTTAATTGATGAGAACTATATCAAGCTGATAGCTCCAATTCAGGCTTGTACAGCAAAGCAAACTCAGCTTAGAGACCAGCTAATGTCTAGTATTAACCTTGCAGCTTTTGATGATAATGCTGATGCTGAATTTATTGATGGTCAATTAGTTAATGGTAGAGCATTAGACTCCAAAGCTGTTTATAAGGTTTTTTGTATTCGGGATGATAATTGTAGAGAAGTTGGCAAAGTTGAAGGAGGTTTTTGTATTCGCTCTGCTGCATTAGCTGATGATGTGATTAGCTATCATACTAAAGGTGGCAAGAGGGAAATTTCAACGAAGTTCAAACACTTAGTTTTGCTCAAATTGAATAAAGAGCGTGATATTGCGCAGTTGCTACAACAAGATGGAGCTAGGCTGGCAGATTCTAGAAAGGAGTATGTCTTTGGTAGGACAGAAACTAAAAGAATTTCTAATTGTCAGCGTCTTAAAAATGCTGGCTTAAACAAATCTATCGTTCGGGCTTACGGTTTCCCAAAAGAATATGATGGTAAAAATTATGATTCAGTTACAGGAGTGATGGAAATTCATGAAAGTGAATATGATGATGGTTTTTTCCTTACCATTACTGATCCTTGGGGTGAACATTATATTATTTCCCCAGGTGAATCATGGAAGGGAGTTATAAGTACTTTAACT
The DNA here is from genome assembly GCA_028817775.1 of Candidatus Melainabacteria bacterium. GTDB lineage: Bacteria > Cyanobacteriota > Vampirovibrionia > LMEP-6097 > LMEP-6097 > JABHOV01. The sequence goes on from JAPPOW010000116.1 coordinate 3,622, forward strand.
CCATAATTTAGAACTTTTGATCAATCGTGCTAAACACCTAGCCTAGACTACCACCTGTTAACCTGGTCCATGCATCGCAGTGATTACGTCTAGAGAACATTATACTTGAATCACCAAGTTCGACACCCATTGAAACAGTATTTCCGTGAGGCATAGTGATCTTTGCTGTGTTGGTGCTGGAACCAAGTTCTAGAGCTTTTTCGATTAGTTCTACTTTGTTTATGTCTAGTTGATCTAAATCTCGTTCACCACAACAGTCCACTAAGTCTCGCTGTGTTTGACTTCTGCAAACTGATCTAAGGCAGTCTCTCTTGTTTTCAGGCTGGTCTTTATAACTCCATCTTGCTAATAATCTAGTTAGTGCATCTCTTAAAGTTGCAATATTCCTTTGCATTGTTTTTGCAATATTTACTCTGCCTTGCCAAAAGCCATGACTAGCTCTTGACAGTTTTTCTAAGTCAAGTCGTTCTTGCCCTTTGTTAAGTGGTTTGAGAACAGTATTTATAC
>JAPPOW010000132.1 GCA_028817775.1 Candidatus Melainabacteria bacterium
CACTCGATGATACTTGAGCCAGAAGTTGCACTAGAGTATTGTGGGTAGAGTGGGATGACAGTTAATTCATCAATCTGATCTGCTTGCATTTGTTTAAGTGTGTCTTTGAGAAATGGAGCAGAGTAACGCATGGCGATATAGCACTTGTATGCTCCGCCCATGCGTTTTTCTAATGCCTTAGCTTGGCATTGAGTTTCAAACAAAATTGGTGACTTGCCACCAATCATCTTATAGTTCTCTTGGACACTCGGTGCTCTGCGGCTTGAAATAAATTCAGCTAGATTGCGCTGGAAGGGTTTGAGAAACCAAGGTAGCTGGATGATGTATTCATCCCTAAACAAATTAAAGAGAAATTCTTGCACTCCAGCAAGAGAATTGGGTCCACCCATTTGTAGTAATAGAATCCCTTTGGACATATCTGCTTATTATAACTAAAGCTAGCTTGTTTTAGACTTCAATTGTCCAATCACTGATACCTGCTAAGTTTGCAACTCGTTGCAGAAAATTGACACCCATTTGCAGGCACATTTCTACATGTGAATTACCATATTCAACTTCAAGAATATTGTCACTGCTCAGTCTTTGGGTGACTTCTTGAATCGACGCTTCCTTTAATCCATGTTTTTCTAAGATAACTTTAGCGACATTGGCTGCTTGTTTAGTTGCCATATTGGTATCAGAACCAAGTCCTCTAGTTTCGGCAGGTTCTACTATCTGGTACATATTCTGATCTGGATCAAAACTTAAATCTCCAGCTGAAAACTTTTGCAAAAATTCTCTGCCCAATCTTAGAACTTCTGAGCTTGCTTCTCTATGCTCTGGTTTACTCAACACACCAAGCAGGCTTTTGGTTAAATCTACTGCTAAACTGTTCATATAAATAAGATAACATGTCGTTTCTGGCAAATCAATAGCTGAACTTACCTATTGTATATTCAAGTTAATTCCATTATTATTAATATTGACCTATTAACTTTTGACTTAAGTCAAAAAATTTAAGGATAATAAGGTGTCAGATAAACTGATATTTAATTCTCGAATACATCCACAGCTCAGGGAGTTTATGACTGCTTGCCCTGAGCCAGTGCTTGCTAGGTATCTGGATAAGCTTGCAGGAATTATGCCAGTCAGTGCTACTGATCCAAGACTCTACCAACCTGATTCAAGCGTGGTGCTTAAACCTCTAGCTCAAAATGAACGTAGTCGTTTAGAAACTCTCGTGCAGGGTGAGCGAGGCAAACTAGAAAGATTGGAGGATACTAGAGTTCAGTTGATTCGCCAAGCAATTGCTAGTGGCAAGATTACTAGTCCCAAACCTTCAGTTCCACTCAAGACTTTTGCTCATCCTTCTGACAGTGGACGTCGATTCTTTTTTGAATTAAAAATTGCTGAGGATGGTAGTGTCAGTATTCACTCTGTTGGTAAAGTACATGATGATCGATCATTCCGTCCAGCTACTAATGTCTGGCAATGTAAATCTTCAGCTAAAGTTAGACCAAGAATTAATCCTGAAGCTCCCTATAATCAGTTCACGTTGCCGTTTGCTGATCATATGAGTGCAAGAAAAAGCAATAGACGTAGTAACCTCCAGTATTACTTCTATAATGATTTGCAAACTACAGCAGCAGGTTATGTATCTAGGCGTAATGCAACTGGTTTCCAGTTAATAGGTTCTTTGCCAAGTGCCACTTCCTCACAGATTGTAAACAATTTGGATACAGGAGCTGTGTTAGAGAACTTTGCCATGATAGCTTTGGATGACAAAAGATTAAGCAAGGCAATAGAAGCTATGGACCAGAATCCCAATCTTGCTCATGATTTGCTTTTGAGCCACACTAGTGAGGGCAAGACTAGTTTTTACTTGCTTAGACCAATTTCTTGTTTTATACCTGAGCTCAAAGAAGAAGATCAGTTTGCTTTACCTGCACGGATATCACTTCCTCAAGCTCAATTGCAGGACTCAGTATTAGCAAGAGAAAGCCAAACAATTGTTAAGAGGCTGGGTCAAGTTCGTAATTCTGATCCTGCAACTATAAATGAAGTGGTTGATAACTATTTGAGTCAATGCCTTGGTTTTGATGATGTCCACGATTTGCAAAACTATATTAGATCAATAGCTGTTTGTGCTTATTCCAGTGATACCCTTGATCAGGCAATTGCTGCAATGCGTCAAAACTTGGGTCCTTGTCTATATAGTGGTGACTTGAGTGGCGGTTCTTACAATAACCCAATAGCAGCAGCATTGCATAATCGAGTTTATGAATTGCTTGCTCAGGGTTTTATTTATGATAGGGATTTCTATGACAGCCATGATTTCTTTGATATTTGTTTCCCGCAGAAACCAGAAACAAAGCAGAAAAAAACTGTGCAAGAAGGGCAGCGAAAACCCATGGTTGATTTCAATGTACAACTTGAGAAACTATTACAGGAAAGAGGCCATATTTTTAATACTCGTCCCGAGCTAGGCAGAGTTGTTGCTAGGTCTATTACTAGTGCCCGCACTCGTCTCGATAAGCTTTGTGCTTCATTCAAGGGCAAAAGCTTTGCTAGTCATTTATTGCTAGACCCTGCTTGGCATGGGGTTTGCGAGCAAGTTGTACGAAAACTTGAAATCATCAGGACTAGTACCGAAAACAAATTACGAGACCGAGGTGATTTTGAAACTCAAATAGCAGAGCTTGAGCAAATTCTTAGTATTATGCAAAGTCCTACTTTTCAAGAAACTAAATTAGCCAAAATTACTAGATTAGAAGCAGGTCAGTATCCAATACTTGTTGAATCAGCGCTTGGACCAATTGGGCTCAAAACCCACCCAGGTCCCAATAGTCAAGAACAAATAGTCGAACTTAATTTGCCAAATTTAGCCGATGGTAAGTTTATTAGTGAGGCTGAAAAGCGCACAGTCCTAAATCTAATTAGTAAATTTGCAGAAGCCAACTTTGAAGAGACAGGCGGTGATTTAACTTTAATAATCTCGCTAGCAAACAAAGAGCAAGCTACGAACCCAGGCTTAGGGGAATTGATCAAGACTCTACAAGAAACAGCTTCATTTAAATATATTTTTACTTCAGAGCAGGTTGATGATGCAAATGAAAGCTACGGTAATTTGGTAGAGAACATGACTGGTTTGAGTCTCTACAATGAATTTAAGGATTGTAATTCGGCTGAAGCTTTTGAGACAGTCGCTCACAGGATTTATCAAAGTGAAGGACAGCAGCTTGCTGATAATTTAATCAAAATCGCTGACTTGATTCCAGAACGCCGTGGAGTGATAGAGTCTTGGGCTGATGCTGTTGCTAGTGCCAGGAAAACGGAGAACTTTCGTTATCAGTTTAGAGATTTTTGTGGCATGGTACACAATGCTCTAGAGCACAATTTATTAGCTGGTGATCTAGGTAGTTGGCGTTTGGGTGTTCTTGAACTTTATGCAGAGCTTTATCTCAAGAAAGAGTACGCCAAGGCACCGAGATTGGCTCACCGTATGTTCCGCTACTTGCTCTGTGAATATTTCAAAATCGCACAGTTAAGTAAAATGCTTGATTTTACAATTGATCCAGACTTAGAACAAGGAATGCAAGAACTTGTGCAAAGGACCTTAGAGGACAAAGCTAGTTTCAGGACTCTCAATGAATTTGATAGCCAAAGTCAGATTCTAGAATTCTATGAAAAACTAGTAAGCTACCATGATGGAATTTGTGCTCAAGCCTTTGGTTTGGATAACAGCAGCATCAACGAAGCGGACGGCGGCAAAGCCTTAATCAAAGGCATGGAAGCACCATGGTTTACAGGTGACCGCCGTTCTACTCTAGGCACAAGTACTAATCTAGCTACCAAGACCACTATGCACTGGACTGCCCAATGTCAAAATCTCAAAAAAGCAGTTGAAGGCAGCTCACCAAATAGTAAATTTGCGCAGGTTTATGAATTAGATCATGACCAGGCTATAGCTGTAGAATCAATAGCAGACATCAAAGACAAAAAATTCATGCACAAGGAACTTGGTGCAGTTAGACTTTGTGATGAATGTAGTAAAGTCAAAAAAGCCAAGTTTGATCAAATAGGTGAAAATGACTATAGAGTCAGGTTAGATTAATTTAGATTAATTTAAGATTTGCTATTGACATA
>JAPPOW010000204.1 GCA_028817775.1 Candidatus Melainabacteria bacterium
ATCAAGATCAAACCAGGACAAGTAGCAAGGTACTTCCAAAGAGAATATACAAGATTTAGATTAGTAAATAATTTAACCTATAGCTCAATTGAATTCATTTGCTTTATGCTGTTCATGACCGTATTGATGCTTATTAGTCCACTATGCATATCTTGGCTAGCTGCCATATTCAGTCTCTTTATGTCGTGGAACTTAACGATGGCAATTAAACTAATTATTGCTTGGTTAATAATAATCACTTTCGTTAGATAGTATCAAAGAAATGGAGAAATCATTTGTCTTTGATGTTGCTCATAAACAGCAACTTCATTAATCTCAAGCTGACGCAATAATGCTTCTAGTTTATCGTAGTTGTGAGCAAGATCTTGAGCAGCGTGAGCATCACCAGCAATAGTAAAACTTATAGCCTTGGTTTTAGCCATCTCTATTAATTTAGTCTCTGGATAAATCTCTCGAATTGGCTTACGCAAGCCTGCAGTACTAATCTCCATAGATAGATCTTTGGCTTTGATCAGATCCAAAACTTCATGATAGAGTTCAGTCAAATCTTCAGTTGGAAAAAATTTAAAGATCTTAATTAAATCGAGATGTGCCATTGAATCAACCAAACCAGAGCTTGCCATGGCTTTAATACCAGCATAGTAATCACGATACAAATCATTGATATCATGCTTATCGTATTCAGCAATATAATTCGGATGATCAAAAGCAAAACCTTTGACAAAGTGCACAGAACCAAGCACAAAGTCCAACTGGTCCCAATTGGTTTCAACCCAATTACGCCCATCAGCACTGGTCTCTGGATCATTATCTAATTCAATACCAGCTCGAATTTTAATATCAGGATTAGCCTCCTGCAATTTACTAATCTCATCAAAACAAAAACCTGCCTTGTATCTATCATGATCAGTCAAAGCAATATCTTTGAGACCTAAGTCTCTAGCTCTATCTGCCCAAGGCTGCAAAACTTGAGGACTATAAGGAAGATCAGTCCTATGAGCTTGGGGATGGTTGTGATAATCGGCTACTAACATTTTAAAGGAAGGAGGTCCTGACGGTCAGGCTTCGCCTTCCCTCAGGATGACAAGACTAGGCAGTTACAGGGTCCATGACGTCATTCATAGTCAAAATAGAAGTGTAATCAACACCATAATCAGCCAATCTATTTTTAGCACCATCTAATCTGTCGACGATACCAATCACTTGTACAATTTCAGCATCCGCTTCTTCTTGTAAAGTACGCACCAGTTCAATAACCTTGACACCATCAACAACTTCATCTTGAATCAAACAAACTTTGGACATTGGCTTAAGTGGACCATCAATCCAACGAGAAATACCTCTAGTCCTTGCCTTGGCACAATCACGCAGATAAAAAGTATCAATTTGTTGCCCACGCAAGAAAGCCAATTGTGAAACTGCAACTGCTAGTGAATAAACCTTGGGCTCGAGTCCACCAATAAACTGCACATCATCTTTAAGATTATGAAGCGCACAGAGACTTGCCAAAAAAGCTCCCTCTGCACCCAAAAGACTTTGCTTAAGATCCAAATATTGAGAAGCTATCTGTCCAGACGGCAAGACGTGATCTCTATTAAACAGAGACTTGTTTTTTAATAGATCAATCAAACGCTCACGCGCCTGCTCAAAACTCAGGTTCATTAAATCTAAACCTAGTTTTGTCTCTGTTTTTTTAGTACTTGTTTTACGTTTTGCCATCAACTGCCATTATAGCATCAAGCATCGACTCAAGGCTGGCATACTCTGCCTCAATCACTTTAATAGAGGGCAATAGCTCCCTAATAGTTTCACTGGTCCTAGGACCAATGCTCAAAGCTTGAGCATTGAGCTTAGTAATACGCTCAGCCCCAAGCAAGATAGAAAAATTTTTCACTGTATCTGAACTTGCAAAGCTCAGGATTAGCTCCTCGCCACTGGCAAGTAATTTATCAAACTCAGTCAAATCAAGCTCAGGAATTTTAGTTGAATAAGCTTTGGCAAGCTCCAAGCTCAAAACCCTAGGGCTAAGCTGCTCTTCAAAATCATCACGCACTAATTCATTACGCACTAGGATCACTCGACTCATTGGATCAGGCTCAAATTCCTGCAAAAATTGTTTAGAATTAAATTTAGATGGCACAAAGTCTACAGGGAAACCAAGTTCATCACGCACAAAACTTGCCACTTGCTCACCCACACAGGCAATCTTCAAACGCGGACTTAAATTAAACAAATGCCCGCCCAACTCTAGTAAACGATCAAAGAATACTTGAGCTGCTCGTTTACTCAAGAAGATCAACCAATCATACTCATGATTAGCACGGATTACTTTATCAAGACTATGATAATCATCACTTGGTTCAGTAAATTCAAGGCAAGGTAAATTGAAATAATCTAAGCCCTTAGCTTCAAGCAAGGATTTGGTTTCATTTAAATATTCAAGAGGTCTAGTGATTACTATTGTCATCTTGAGGAGCATCTTAGATGCGACGTCAAGATCTCATTGTAGCAAGAGAGATCCTTACGCTGCTTTGCAGTTCAGGATGACACTAAGAACCTAACCTATAACCAAAACCTCTAACAGTTTGAATAATTTTAGGTTTGTTTGGATCTTCTTCAATCTTCTGACGCAACCAGCAAATATGAACGTCAACAGTCTTAGAGTCACCATCAAAATCCAAGCCCCAAACTTTCTCAATCAATTCATCACGAGAATAGATACGCTTAGGATTCTGCATAAACAGTTCAAGCATAGAATACTCACGTGGACTAAGGTTAAGCTCCTTATCCTCAAGCCAAGCACGGTGAGTTTTAGAATCAAGAATCACCTTACCAAACCTAATACGCTTAGGATGAGAAGCATTAGGTTGTTGTGCACGACGAATCGCTGCATTGACCCGAGCCATCAACTCTTCCCAATTAAAGGGTTTAGTGATGTAATCATCAGCACCAGCACTAAGCCCTTCGACGATATCTTCCTTAGCGCTCTTTCCAGTGATCATAACCACCGGCACAAAGTTCTGATTCTCACGAATGCGCTTGAGTACATCAATACCCGAAATATCAGGCATAGACCAGTCTAATAAAATTAAATCCGGCTCTTCAGCCTCATATTTTTTGAGAGCTTGGTCGCCGTTGTAAGCAATTGCAACCTCAAAACCCTTCTGCTCCAATGTATAGGCCATTGGGTCTACTAGGTTTACCTCATCGTCTACAAGTAAAAGTTTTAGACTCATAATTTTTCCTTTTAATTACCCTAAGTGTAGGATTCAAGCGTTTCTTAAAGCTTCCAGATGCAAGGCTTGCAAGAAGCCCCATAGGGGCTGGTCCGAAGTGGGCTGTAGCCCATGAGGACGAACTTAACGCAGCAGATGGAGGTTTAAGGAATGCTTGAACATCCTTAACCTTTTTATACCCTAATCTTAACCTTCTTAACCTCCTATTATCTGGACCCAAATCAACTGTTTAGCCTACAGATTTACGCCCGGCTGCTGTCAAAAATGTAGAAGAGCCCTAATATTAGTTTAAAGAATATGGCAAAAAAGCTTAAAAATATAAAACGTTTATTGCTATCCCTACTGCTGCTTATGGCCTGCAGCATAGCTAACATGCTGCCAGTAAGAGCAATTACAGCAAGTAGTTTCAATCCAGCTGATGATGCAACTGGTGTTGCAGTCGATGCCAACCTGGTACTAACTTTAGATGAAGCTTGGGAAGATGGTGGCTCCAACAACATTACGATTAAAGACAGCAATGGTACTACTTTTGCTCAATACGATATGAGTTCAAGCCCCAGTCAAATCACAGGTGCTACTACTACCGCTCTAACTATCAATCCAAGCTCTAACCTTGCTTACAGTACAAACTACTATGTTTTGATTGATGATGCCATCATTTATGATAGTGGTTATTCGAGTACTTATTCAATTCCAGCTACCACAACCTGGAACTTTAAAACAGTTGGCAATCTTGATACTACTGCTCCTGTTAGAATTTCATTTGATCCAGCCGATAATGGTACTTGTGTATTTTTAAACAACGACTTAGTAATAACTTTTGATGAGAATA
>JAPPOW010000078.1 GCA_028817775.1 Candidatus Melainabacteria bacterium
GCTGGTAAAGCTTGACCATCCAAACTATTTGCATCTTTTTGAGCTGACTCGACATAACCAAGATACACAGAATCATCTATTCTAAATTCTTCTGAAGCAGTGTCATAAAAACTCTCAGTATGCAGTCCACCAAGTTTAGTTATCATCTGCACCAAACGTGTTGCTGCTGCCTGCAAACGACTGTCCTTGACATCGTGTTTAAGACTTGCTTTTAATTCGCCTAAGCCTTCATCAAAGCTTGCTATCTGTTCCAAGATGGCCTCAAGCGGGTCAGCTGGAGCTGCCGGTTCAGTACTAGTGGGAAGCTGAGAGGAAACTGCGCCTGTCATAATATCAAGATAAAATATTAGCAATTTCAGAAAGGCCTAGTTAATACCAAAGCTGAAGACTTGCTAAAATCAAGCAAGAATGCAGTCCCAAGCCAATATTTTCTATACAGAAGCTAAGGATTTCGAGCCTCTAGCCTACCAGCTCAGACCAAGCTCCCTTGATGAATTAGTTGGTTCAATCAAGGCTAATCCTGCTTTCATCAATTGGCTGGAGTCAGGAGTTAAACAATCAGCAATCTTTTGGGGTCCACCAGGCACTGGCAAAACCACTATCGCTCAATTAGCTGCCAAATATTCTCAGCGCGACTTCATCAAATTGCAAGCCTTTAATTCTGGAGTCAAAGATCTGCGTGAGATTATTGCCCGCGCAGAGAAATTACCCAACAGCATAATTTTATTTGTTGATGAAGTGCATAGCTTCAACAAAAGCCAACAAGATATTTTGCTCAACGCTATTGAACGTGGCATTTTAATTTTTATTGGAGCTACTACCGAGAACCCAGCAGTCAGTATCAACAAGGCACTACTGAGTAGATCAATTTGTTTTGAACTCAAGCCACACAAGTATCACGACCTAGCTCAATTAATTGAGCGAGGACTTAAACTCAGATCAGCGGCAATGGATGATGATGCTTGTGATTATTTAATCAAAGCTAGTTTCGGTGATGCTCGCCATATGCTCACTAATCTTGAGCTCTTGCTTAATTCTGCTGATCATATTGATCTAGAGACTTGCCGCAGCCAAATCTCCAAGAAATTTTTCTCTGGTGACCCTAATACCTATTATGATTGTGTCTCAGCTTTACAAAAATCTTTGCGTGGCAGTGACGTTGATGCTTCTTTATACTGGCTTGCTCGCTTACTGCATGCTGGTGCTGAACTAGAAGCTATCTGCAGGCGCATAGTAGTAACTGCAGCAGAAGATGTTGGTATTGCTGATCCACAAGCCTTAGTCATTGCCAACAACGCTTATCAAGTAGCAATGAAGCTTGGTCTGCCAGAAGCTCGCATCCCATTGTCTGTTGCTGTCACTTATATCGCCAAAGCCCCTAAATCAAACTGGGCATACAAAGCCTTGGACAAAGCACTTGCTGATTGCAGCAACCATCCACCTTATCCAATCCCAGAGCACTTACGCAACCTTGCAGTCAAAGACTGCCCAGCCAAATCTAATAATGTCAAAGTCAATCCTATAACCAAGTACAAGTATCCTCATGACTACCCCGATAAATCGGTAGAACAACAATACTTGCCTGATGAATTAGTTAATAAAAAATACTATAACGAAGATTAAACAGCAATAGTTGTTGTAAGAATGTCACGCATAAGCTGATTACCACCAGAAATTGTTTCAGTCATCAGCATTTTACCTGCAGAAGCTTCAGCCTGATCCAATAAATCCTTAATGTATCGAATCGAATCAGGGTCAGTATCACCTGTCTCTAATTGATTTACAAGAATTGTTGCAACATCAGCTAACTCCATTGCTTCTTGCTCATGAGCAGCACCATAAACTCGAGTTGCAAAATCATTTAAATCAGCTGGAGTGCGCTCTACAATCTCGCCGTTGACTTCAACACTAATTGTTTCATCAGTTTGAGGTGTGAAGATTGCTCTATTGACAACTTCATTAGCTGCACCAGACTGCAGCGTTGCATCTGGGTTGAAATCCCTTACTGATTTTGATGATTTTGAACTATTTGAAGGCTCACCTTCTGGTTGAATTGCTCCCGTATTAACTCCACTAAGATTGTCCATTTGTATTTAAGTCTCCTCTTCGAGATCCTGACTCTTTGCTCAGGATGTATCTTCTCTATACAAAGCAGATAGAAGTTAAGAATTGACAAAACAAAGCCCCTCTTTGAGGGGCTTTAGAGAAATTTATGAGTCTAATGAAGTAAAAATTTATACACGGAGACTTTTCATTATCGCTGAACGGAAACCATCCGCTCTAGCGTCTGATCTTGTTGCATGAAGTTCTTTCTTGCCAGTATCACTCATGGCAAATACTTGACCGACTCCTGCATGTCTTGAAACTGGTGTTGAATTAAGTTTTTTGAGAGGACCATCTGCCGCAACTTTACGTTTCGCTGCAGCTGATTTAACTTCTTGCTCTCTTTGAACCCCAAAGAAAGAAGCTAATTGTGATTGTATTCCCTCTGGCACTCTTGACATTCAAGTTCTCCTATATAGATCTACAAAGTCCCCGTTGTGATATTTTTGACAAGAAATTTAAAAATATTTTTTCTAAAAGTTCCCGGCCATAATCAGCTCTTAACCCTATTCCCTAAAAAGCTAATGTATTAACAATAAATCTGCTGTAATCAAGCCACATTTAGATTATAACAAAAATATAAAGGAATTTTCGTTTTCAGAAGAAGTTTATTGTTAAAATTGATTAATTTTGACTTGAATGTCAGTTTGGCTTCCCTGCTACCCCAAATAAAGCCAAAACCCTCTAAATTAGCACTTATTTTTGCTTTTGTGGATCCAAGAGCAAGGCATTTGAAGTCCGCTAAGGACGTGTCCGAAGTGGGCTCTAGCCCATGAGGTTTAGGGGTCACAAAGAAGTAAAGACTCAATAAAAGGACGAAGCCCCCGGAGAAATAACACAGCTATTGGATTCAGAAAAGTAAAAAGAGACTAGACCAAGACCGACTTATACTAAAAGCGCAGCGGTCCTGGAATTACTAGTCCTACACAAGCACTTTAGGTTGAATCTGGGCATTTCATCCTAAAGATACCGCTTATGTAGCAAATCAATGTTAAGACCAGGTAAACCTTACGTAATCACTTCCGGGTTGTAACGCCCGTAACGCTGATTTGCGTTACGGGCGTTACAACCCGGAAGTGATTATAATGATGGTATGAGCCGGACTTACAGAGATCCTATACACCAAGAGATTAGCCTTGATAGCGGCAATCCAGTCGAAGGATTAATCATCGAATTAATCGACACCAGAGAATTCCAAAGACTTCGTTGGATCAGGCAATTGGGTACTGGTTGGTTTACTTTTCACGGTGCTGAAGCAAGTAGATTTGGGCATTCACTTGGTGCCATGCATGTGGCACGAATGATGTTCCAAAAAATTGCTACAGACTTAAATCTTAATCACGAAATTGAAGCGGAGTATTATGCCTTGGTTCTTTGTGCTTCATTACTTCATGACATTGGTCACGGACCAATGTCTCATAGTTGCGAAAAAATTTCTAATATCAAACACGAACGCTGGACTGCTGCAATAATCAATGACCCAAGTACTCAAATCAATCAAGTGCTAGAAAATTTCCAAGTGGGCTTAGCAGCAAAAATTGTTTCTGTTCTCAACAAAAGCTATCCAGTAAAATTCATTTGCAGTATTGTTTCTAGTCAGCTTGATTCTGATCGTTTTGATTACTTATTGCGTGACAGTTACTATAGTGGCACCTCTTACGGCAACTTTGATCTCAACCGAGTTATCAGCAGCATCAAAGCCAATCTGGATCAGGATTGCCTAGTAGTTAGTGGTGAGAAAGGTATGCTTGCAGTAGAAGATTACCTCTACGCTCGCTACTCAATGTACATGCAAGTCTATCAACACAAAAAATGTCTCGCTTCTGACGCTTTTTTCCTTAAATTATTCCAGCGCGCCAAAGTTTTAATCAAACATAAACGTATTGCTTTCATTGAAGAACCATTATACAAATGGCTATCAGAACCAGAGAAGATGAGCACTCAAGATTATTTGCAAATCGATGACACCATGATCATCCATCACATCAAGCACTGGCAAAACGAAAAAGACATCACTCTTAAAGATCTAGCTCGCAGATTTTTCGAACGCAAATTATTCAAGTCAAGCAAAGTGAACAATAATGAAGAACTTGAAACAATGCTCAAAAGCAAGTCAGATGAGTTGCGCCGCCAGAACCTTGACCCTGACTACTATCTAGACAGTATTACCATTGCCGCTAATCCATACAGTTTCTATAACCCAAACGAAACTGCCGGTGATTTAACCAAAGCGATCTATGTAGAAGATCAAAACGGTAAACTCAATGAGATCTCAACTGTCTCTCATGTTGTTTCTTCATTGGTACAAAATGATTTTGCTAATTCTTGGATAATCTACTCTCAAGATCGTCAATGCGAGCCTGCATTTTCTCTAAAGTAAGCCCGATATAATCCGGGGTCTTGTTATGCTCCAACTTATCAATGATTTCTTTGAGGTCACCATCCATCTTGATGATACGTCCAGGGATGCCAACTACTGTGCTATTAGAAGGTACATCTTTGACCACTACTGAGTTTGCACCCACCTGCACATAATCGCCAATTTCAATATTGCCCAAAACCTTAGCACCAGCACCAAGCACTATATGATTCGCTAGAGTCGGGTGACGTTTTTCTTTTTTGGTGGAGACACCACCTAGAGTGACACCTTGATAAATCGTGACATGATCACCAATGATAGTTGTTTCACCAATCACCACTCCAGAACCATGATCAATAAAGAAACTCTCACCGATGCTTGCACCAGGGTGAATTTCAATATTAGTAATGATCTTAACGATGTACTGTAAAAAACGAGCCAAAAATTTAATGCAAGGATTAAGAATCCCAAGATCCAAATTCCATAGCCAATGCAAGAAGCGATGCGCTAACACCGCCTGAAAGCCAGGGTAATAGAGCCAAATCCCAAAGCAAGTTTGGCAAGCCGGATCTTTTTGCTTGACATTATTTATTTCGCGATTGATTGTTCGAAACACAGTGACACTATTTTAGCCTATCTAGTAATAGGACGAGCATTAGCCAAATCATCAAGTCTTCTACGCTCTGTCTCCCGTCCAGCTTTTTTAGCCTCTGCTTCTGCTTTAGCTTTAAAACCCTGGTAATAATATTTGCCTAATTGCTCAGTATGGATAGTAGCCTGCTGCTGATGCTCACCATCTTGATCAAAAAAATAATGTACAAAACCATCCAAGCCGCCTCTACCATTGTGAGCAACTACAATCTTCAACTTAGGGATCTCTTCAAGCCCCAATAAAGCTCGAGCCGATACCAATTCAATTTCTAACTCTAAATTATTAGAGCTATCAGTTTTGATGGCATACTGAGAACAAGTACCAGGTCCATCTTTTGATAATTCATCAGCAATCAAATTGTGTAAATCTGTTGCCGCAGTACCATCTGGCTCTCTCTGGAGAGGTACTTCGCGTAAAATTTCAGTAGCAAGAGTAAACATAGTCCAAGATAATAGCATTATAGTATGATGAAATCAAGCCCCATGAAAATCATTATTGCAACTGGAAATCAAGGAAAGGTCAAAGAATTTCACCAAATTGCTGAACTCCTTGGTATCAAAGGTATTGAATTCCAAACTATTAAGGAAGTTTGTCCGGAGGCTGATTTTGATCCTGAGGAAACCGGCTCCACTTTTGCCGAGAATGCCATGATCAAAGCTAAAGCCGCTGCAGCGATTATTGAGGAGGAAGCTTTGATCATGGCCGATGATTCCGGAATTGAAATCGATGCCATGGACGGCAGACCAGGAATTTATGCTGCTCGCTATCTCAAAACTAATGGTATTGAAGGAGTACTTAAAGAAGTAGGTGATAGCAAGAACCGTGCCTGTAAATTTATTTGTCATATTACAGTGCTAGATCAGGATGGAAAATTAGTTGCAGAGAATGAAAGTTACTGGCATGGACAAATTGCTCAAGCTGCTCGAGGTACTAATGGCTTTGGCTATGATCCAATCGTTATTCCAGTTGAATATCCCGAAAACACTGTCGCCGAATTAAGTGATGAAATTAAATCAAAAATTTCTCACCGGGCTCAAGCTTCATCAGCTATCTTAGAATCTCTAAAAAGCTTATCCAAAAACTGAAAAATCTTGGCATGCACCCAAGGATCATGATCAATATCACAGTGACACATATCTGGGACACAATGAGACTCATCATCTTCACGATCCAAAGTTACAGCTTCACTACCATTGAGCCCATAGCTTGCCATATTTTGATAAAAATGTAGATTCGGTTCATCACCACAAGCAAGATTAGGCAGAGGCGCACCCATATTTAATAGGCCGGTCTTGATTGGATCAACAGTAACAGTGCCTGCAATTTCAACCCCAAGCTCCTCAAAAAATCCATCCTTACGAAACTTGCTCAACATACCACCGCCCCAGCTATAGCCGATGGTACAAACCGAATCGGTTTTGACATTGCTAAACATACCTTTGCCTTCAAGCACATCACGAATCAATTCTTTATTGAGATGCGAGCGCACCCCAGTATTACCACCAGCGTCATCACTCAATTTAAAATAGTGCTTGAGCTCCTTGTAGGCATGTGGCGCTTTAAGCAGCAAAACATTAACATCATGCTTCACTTGCAGCTCATCAACCACCCTACGCAAACCAGATTGACGACGGCGCAGATCTTGCGTTGAGCCATATGCAACTATCGCTAGTGGTCTCGGGGAATCAGACTTAGAAGCATGAAATTCAAACTCCGCTTCATCTTGCAGCTGCTGGTGTTGCTCCATCAATTCTTCTTGACTCTGCGTTTCAGAAAGCCTAGTATCAATCTCTTTAATTTCATCTCGCTCATTGTGACGATGAGACAGACTCAAAACACTTAACAAGGGAGAAACATAAAGTAATGGCTTAGCAATAGCTCTAAGCCCAGAAATCACAGCAGAGCCTAATCTAGCCCAGATACTTGGCTTAGAAGGCTGACGTGGCTTCCTTGCACCAAGTCTGCGCTTCAATAAATCTAATAAATTTGACTGCCCCCCAGTAGTGGCAGCTAACAAAATTATCTCTCCTCAAAACCTGTCTTGAACTTTCAAAACAGTTTCTCAGATAGTACAAATGAAGCTTGGTCAGAGATTTGACCTTATGACCTTAACCTTGTCATCCTGAGTAGAGGGATCTTGACGCCCTGAAGGGCTCAAGATGACAGCTTCTACGTCAGGACCCCATTGCTATTATGCTAAGTTTAATGGATCAACAGTCATAGACAAGTGTTGTTCAAAGATCTGGGTACCACTTAAACCAGGCGGCGCGTAACGAGTTTCCCAATGCAGATGTGGACCTGTAGAATGCCCTTCATTACCAACTGTTGCAAAAATCTCACCTTGATTAATTTGCTGCCCTTCCTGAACAAAGACATCTTGATTATGTCCAAAGACTGAATAAAGAATTTTACCGTCAGCTTGACGCTGATTCTCGTGAGCAACGATTACTGTGTTCTCACCAAAACCTGGTACATCACCAACAAAACTTACTCTACCGTCATAAGGTGCGCGGATTGCTGAACCTTGTTCAGCGGCAATATCGACTCCATTGTGAAAATCGGTGTGACCAGTAATTGGATGTACCCGCTGACCATAGTCACTAGAAATTCTTCCTTGTAGCGGAAATTGCATTTGCTGTCGATTCATCGCCGGCATCTGTGAAAAATTAAAAGCATTCATGCCACCAGTGTATTGATTGAAATAACTTGGGAAAACTTGTTTAGGTTTATCGTTGTCCATTCCGGCGACCATTTCTGATTGCATCATTGCTACCATCGCTCTAAAATCTACCTGCTGCCCGTCCACTTGAGTCGTCTGAACCGGGCGCGCTTCTCCATCCGCCGCAATAAAATCAATGCGGCTCATCAATTGATCAATCCTAGACTCAATTGGTAAGTCCATAATTACAGGGTAACTATTGAAAGTTAAGAAGGCTTTAAGAAGCATGAGAGTTTACTCCATCCTGAGCCTGCAAGGCGTAAGGATCTCATTATTACCAACCCAATAGGGAGATCCTGACGCCTTGCAGGCTCAGGATGGAGTAAATTATTGGATAAATCAACGACATTAATATATAATCCTAGCAGTGGAACTCCAAGAAAGAGAGAAGAATATCATTGCTGCACTTTGCGTAATTATCGTTATCTGCACGTATTTTTTCCTCTTGCAGCCAGCTCAAAACAAACACGGAGAACTCAAGGACAAAATCCGTAATTTCCAAAAAGAACTGCGTCGTCCTAAAGTTAATGATGAGATCCTACTAAATTTAGAAGAGGAGGTAACTAAGCTTAAAGAAGAAATTGCTTCAGTCAAAGCTCAAATCCCTGAAACTGAAAAACGTGGCTTCCTTATAAGAGATATTGAAAACCTAGCGCGTCAAAACAATATCGAGATCATTAGTTTCTTGCCAAAGGCTGCAGTACCAGTAACAATGACTGGGCGTGAAATTACTGCTCGTGACAAGAAGCGACGACGACGTTCTGGAGCTCAGAACCTTGAAGAGATGCACGCCAAAGTGCTCAAAACCAAAATCAATATTGATTCCTCTGGACGTTTTGAAGATTACAGTAGATTTTTCCGTGACATTATTACCTACTACAGAGCTGTTGAAGTCTCTGATCTAATTATTGCCAAGGGCATTGCTGCATCTGGTCGTGGTGAGGACAAACGTTTTAGTAAGAAGCGTGACAAAGATCCACTGGCTACCGCCAAAGATACCAAGCTCAATGTTAACTTTACTTTACTAGCCTATACTGCAATTCCAAATGGCTAAACTCAAAGCACCACGCGGTACCCAAGACATTCTTGCCCAAGATGCTAGACACTGGCAACTGATTGAATCTACTGCAAGCAAAATCTTTCAAGCAGCTGGCTTCAACGAAATCCGCAGCCCAATTTTTGAAAGCACTGAACTATTCTCAAGATCAGTTGGTGAAGATAGCGATATTGTCAATAAAGAAATGTACACCTTCACTGACCGCAGTGATAGGTCACTGACTTTGCGCCCAGAAGCGACCGCTTCAATTGTGCGTGCCTATATCGAGCATGCACTCGATAGGCAAGGCTTACCACAGAAGCTTTGGTACCGTGGACCGATGTTTCGTTACGAGCGCCCGCAGACGGGTCGCTACCGTCAATTCCACCAAATTGGTATTGAAGCAATTGGAGCAGAAGCTGGTCAAATTGATCTTGAAGTAATTCAATTAGGAATCACTTTATTGGAACAACTTGGACTTGGTGATCTAATCCTTTATATCAACACTCTAGGCAATCAAGCTAGCCGTCAGGCTTATACTCAAGCACTCAAAGATTTTCTAGGCTCAGTGCAAGAAGATGTCTGTGAAGATTGTCAGCGCCGCTACGAGCAAAACCCACTCAGAGCGCTTGACTGCAAAGTACCAGCTGATCAAGAAATTTATCAAGGTGCGCCCTCAATCCATGACTACTTAGATGATGAGTCTAAAGAGATTTGGCAGCAAACTTTAGCTGGTTTAGAAAAATTAGAAATCAAATATAAGATTGACCCAAAACTAGTGCGTGGATTGGATTACTATTCACATTGTGTCTTTGAAATCAAAAGTACAAGCAAGGAATTAGGCGCACAAAATACAGTACTAGCTGGTGGTCGCTACGATAAATTAATTGAAGATCTTGGTGGCAAAACTACGCCTGCAGTTGGCTGGGCACTAGGCATTGAAAGACTAGCTAGTTTGATTCCAGCAGCCGGGCTTGATGGTGGTTTGTTTATCATTTCTGATGACGCGCTAGCTGCTCAATTATTAGCTTGCAAGTTGCGCCAGGACAATAAACAAGAGCTGCAAGTTGATTTTGATTACAATGCTAGTAAGTTTAATAAACAACTCGAGCGAGCAGTCAAGCGTGGCTATGACTGGGCACTATTTTATATGAGTGATGAGAGAGAGTCCGGCAAATACAAGATCAAGAACCTGCGTAAGTCAGTTGAACATGAAGACCTCAGTTATCAAGATCTAGTCAAAATCCTATCACCTTAAATCCCACGGTCATTGCGAGCACAACGAAGCAATCCAGTGGATAGACCATGTCGTTGCATTAGATTGCTTCACTACGTTCGCAATGACCGGCACTAACAAAAGGTATAATTAAACTATGTCATCAAGCTCCATTAAAGATAGATTTCTCTGCGCACTATTTTACACAACGATTTGGATTCCACTATTGATTTGGATCCCACTTATTTGGGTAGTCGTGAGTAATATACAGCGCAAGCATATGCCTGAATTTCTCAAATATCATTGCTTTCAAGCAGTACTCTTTTATATGATTGGGCACTTCCTGCCAGAAGCACTCAGGTTAATAGTTAATTTCGTCTCAACCCTACTCAGTATGATGGTAGTTTTTGACAACACTATCACTCTATTACAAGGACTCAATACTTGGTTCCAAGGTATCTATTACATAGTTCTGCAATTAGCAGCTCTCTACGCCATCATTTGGACTTTGCGCGGTAAATATACTTATATACCGCCAATCTCTCAGGCCGTAAATTTATTACTACGTTAACCCACCCATAAGATAATACCCTGGGCTCTCGGGAATAATGTATTTACTATGTATTTGTCAGAGGGGATCATCAATAATTTTATAGAGTCGATAGAGGAGGAGGACATCCTTACCATCGAGGAAATAGAGGGGGACGAGGAGGCTTATGCCTTTATCGCCAATCTTTACAAGCGCAATTACGGCACCTTGCCAAGTGGAGTGGGAATCTACTTGTTAAGAAATAAATTTAATTTGGGACGGGACGAAGAAAACATCAAGTTCATCCCCAATGCCTTGCTATAATTAGCTTCCATGACCAAAGTATATTATGAAGTAGATGCTGATCTTGGTTTAATCCAAGGCACTAAGGTCGCTGTAATCGGTTACGGTTCACAGGGACACGCGCACGCGCTCAACCTGAAAGATAGCGGAGTAGATGTTCGAGTTGGCCTTTACGAGGGTTCTAAATCTAAGGCTAAAGCAGAAGCTGATGGTTTGAAGGTAACAACTGTCTCAGAAGCCGCTAAAGAAGCGGATCTGATCATGATCCTGCTGCCAGATGAGAAGCACGCTGATGTCTACAACAATGAAATCAAGCCACATTTGACCAAGGGCAAGACTTTGGCTGTTGCTCATGGTTTCTCACTTCACTTTAATCAAATCGTTGCTCCAGAAGATGTTGATGTAATTATGATCGCACCTAAGGGTCCTGGTCATAGGGTTCGCATCGTATTTGAACAAGGTTTTGGTGTACCAGCCTTAGTTGCTGTTAAGCAAGATGTTAGTGGCAAAGCCAAAGACTTAGCACTTAGCTACGCCAAAGCTGTTGGTGGTACGCGTGCTGGTGTATTTGAAACTAATTTTAAAGAAGAAACTGAAACTGATTTATTCGGTGAGCAGGCAGTGCTTTGTGGTGGTCTTTCAGCCCTTATCAAGGCTGGTTTTGAGACACTTATTGAAGCGGGCTATTCTGAAGAAATGGCTTACTTTGAATGTTTGCACGAAGTCAAGTTGATTGTTGATTTAATTTACGAAGGTGGTTTAGCTAAGATGCGTGACAGTATCTCTAACACTGCTGAGTATGGTGACTATGTATCAGGTCCTAGAGTAATTGATGAGAGCGTTAAAGCTCGCATGAAGGATGTACTAACTGATATTCAAGATGGTAAGTTTGCGCGCGACTGGATTCTTGAAAATCAATCTGGTTGTGCAAACTTCAAGGCTACTCGCACTAATGAAGCTGAGCATAAAATTGAAGAAGTCGGTAATAGTCTACGTGGACAGATGGATTTTTTGGCCCACGAGCGCGCAAAGGCCGTTAACTAAAAACTCTACAAATATAACCAAAGCCAGAGTGTGAAGGCTCCAGATGGAACTTCTCACCTGGCTTTTAGTCTGGGCTGAATTCTTCAGCGAGAGCCACAGAGAAGTTATTATTAATCTGACCTGGTCTACCAAGAAACTTGAGTTTCTCACCAATCCAGATTTCTGATTTCTCTTGTAAATTAGTATTAAGCTTAATCACATCACCAATTTCAAGACTCATTACATCTTGTAAATCAAGCTCACCTCTACCTAGTACTATTCTTAGTGGTAGTGGACTATTGCCAAGCTTGCCCATAAGAAACTCTTTGGAGTTTTCCACTGCAAACTTATCGTGACGATAGCTAGACTGACGACTCAAAGTTAGAATGATATCCTCAAGTGCTGCATAAGGTAAACAAACACTCATCAAACCAAGATCCTCGCCAATCTCAACATTGATAGTGATTAAAGCAACGATATCAGAAGGAGAAGCAATTTGTGCTGATTGTGGGCTCGATTCAAGTGCCACCAACTCAACTTCATCAGTTGCAGGAACCATTGCTTGCCAACCTTCTGGCAAGAAACGTAATATTCTTTGCAAAGTATCTTTGATAATTCCGATCTCAACATCAGTAAGCTCATCACCACTGATAGTAGAGATACCCATACCACCAAGCAATCTATCTATCATGGCACCAATTAAATGACGCTCTATTCCAAAACAGAACTGAGTCACAAGTGGATACATACTCAAAACACCAGTCAATAAATCTTCTGGCATTGATTCAATGAAGTCACCATAAGTTAGCTGCTGCACATTGGCTACTGATAGCTCAATTGGCATACGCAAAGCAGAATTAAGTGATAAGGTTACCTGACGACAAAAATGATCATGGATATTCGCTAAGATCTTAAGATGATCCTTACTAAACTTATCAGGATTCTTAAAGTTATAGTCTTTGATTCTCTTAGGTTTATCACGCACAATAAGCGGGAGGGCCGTGTCCTCACGCTGACGTCGATTTGGTAGGTTTGCTCCTCTATCCATAATAGATTTTTAGAACTTTATAGAGTTCTTGTATATTCATTCCCCTCAAACTGGGATTAAATTATCAACCAAATGGACTAGGTGGGAACGCTGTAACGCTCTAGCGCTCTAAGGCTGTAGCGCACTTAGGTTTGTAACTCAATCCCGTTACAGCGATACAGCGCTAGAGCGTTACAGCGATTAATTACTGTACGATAAAATCAGTAAAGTAGATATCATAGATTTTAAATTCGCCATGCATCACTTCATTAAGATGTTCTTTAAGCTCTACTTTAAGCGCTAATTTATTCTCATAGCCAATAACTTCTTCTGAAGTCTTGCGAGATAAAGTAGTAATCACTACATCTTTAATTGCAGGCATTATGCCATGTAAATCTTCGTCAATTCTAAGGTGGTAGGCGTGTTTTTCTTCGCCTTCTAATTCACCGTAGGCCTCAAAATCTTCAGAGTAAAGTTTTGCAGTGATTGAAATTTTAAGGAATCGGCTTCCACTAACATCAGCGAGGTTAACAACAAAATCGCCGAATGGATGAATCGGCAAATGGTCATGCTCACCAGGTTCTCTTGCTTCGTGTACGACTTGGTTAACAGTGATAGTTTTAGGTAGTAACCAAGACGCTAGATATGTACCGCCGAAGGCCGCTACGAAAATAAAAAGCACAATCAGGATCATGTTTGGTGGATTACCACCAGCCGAGCCTGCTTCTTTTAGTTCTTCATCTGCCATATGAAAATTATACCCGCCTCTACCCAGGACACAACGTCATTGCGACCCTGAGCGTAGAGAAGGGGAAGCAATCCAGTAGATGGTCTAGACTAGCAACTGGATTGCTTCGTCGTTCCACTCCTCGCAATGACGGAGGTACCTTGATAATATTCTTCAACTAATTGTGCAATACTCTCCGGAACCAATTCTTTAACATCCTCAGCTTCCCTAACTTGGGTTGAAGAGATATTTATTTCACGCGGCACTACATAGAACTCCAGGTTGGCTGCCAAATAATCATAATACTTCCAGCCTTCAAGCTCAGCAAAGGCATCTTCTCCAAGGATCCAAACCAATTCTGCTTCTGGATATTTAGCTTTGTAATCTTCTACTGTTAAGTAGCTATATGAGACTCCCTCTCGTTTTAGTTCAATATCGCTTGGAACTAATGTAGTTTCTTCTTCCAGCGCTTTTGCAACTAATTCATATCGTTTATCAGCATCAAGCACCAATGGTTTATGCGGAGCTTCTTTTGCAACAATGAAGTGAACCTGATCCAGTCCAAGCCTCTCTTGCGCCTGTTTTGCAATAACTATATGTGCCCTATGAATAGGATCAAAGGAGCCTCCCAGTAGACCAAGTTTAACGGATTTGCCCATTGCCTTCGATCACAAATTTATAAGAACAAAGTTCTCTTGCTCCGATTGGACCACGCGCATGCATCTTCTGGGTACTGATTCCCATTTCAGCGCCAAATCCAAACTCCTCACCATCAGTAAAACGAGTACTAGCATTAACATAGACGCAAGCAGAGTTAATCATTCGTTTGAAAATTTCAGCTTGATTGACATCCTCAGTGACGATTGCTTCTGAGTGTCCTGTTGAATAGAAATTGATATGCTGTATTGCTTCCGCGATATCATCAACTACTTTGATTGCAACTTGAAGATCCAAGTACTCACGTCCCCAATCTTCTTCACTAGCCGCTTGCACTCCTTGGCATTTAGCTTGCAGCACTTGATCACCAAAGATTTCAACTCCCTTGCTTTGCAAAGTTTCAACTAATGCTTGAAGTAAATCATCTACTCGTGACTTATGCACCAAGATTGTCTCACAAGCATTGCAGACACTTGGACGTGAAGTTTTGGCATTGACTGCAATTGCAATTGCTTTCTCTGGATCTGCAAACTGATCGATATAAGTATGGCAAGTACCACCACCAGCACCCAATACTGGAATTAAAGAATTGTCAGTAACAAATTTATTGAGATCTTCCCCTCCCCGCGGGATGACAAGATCAATCAAACCTTCTGCTCTAAGTAGAACTCTACAACCTTCCCTACTTTTATCAGCGAGGTATTGAATCCCAGCCTGCGGCACTTTGGTTTGTTTGAGTGCCCGGTTCACAACTTCCATAATGGCAAGGTTAGTATTCCAAGCCTGACGAGAGCCACGCAGCACAACAGAGTTACCAGATTTAATTGCAAGCGCGATAGCGTCAGTAGTAACATTTGGTCTCGCTTCATAGATGATACCGATTACCCCTAGTGGCACCCGGTACTTAGTAACTTTCATTCCATTAGGATGTTGCCATCCTTCTAGTACTTGTCCGATCGGGTCAGGGATTGCCATAATTTTACGGATCCCAGTTGCCATCCCCATAATTCTTTCTGAATCAAGTTTAAGTCTATCTTTTAAGGCGTTACTTAGATCAGCATTGTCAGGGCTAGTAAGATCCTTCTCATTTGCTTTGACAATCTCAGAAACCGACTCTCTAAGCTCACGTTCTATCAGCTCAAGTGCTGAATTTTTCTCAGCTTCTGATAGTAGGGACATTGCCAAACTAGCTTCTTTTGCTTGGGCTATTTGTTGATTTAGGCTGTCTATCACTGCTTTATCAGCCTCCGGCAAACTCTCACATGGACTTTGATTGGACATAGGTATGAATTATAACACCCACCGTCATCCTGAGGAGCCACAGGCGACGTCAGGATCCCCCTGGTTCCACAATGGGATCCTGACGGTCGCTTCACTCCCTCAGGATGACAAATTTAAGCGATATTAACCGAAGCTTAACTTTAGACCTATATATTTGTAGCAGAAGAGGGATATCACCATGTTACATACTAAAGAAGAGCGCATACTAAATACTTTAATTAACGCAGTTGGCGAGAGACAGCAGATTCTTGCAAACAACTTAACCAATGTCAACACCGAAGGTTACGTTAGACAAGATCTTGATTTCTCAGCTGTAGTCAAAGATGTTAACAGTGGTCACAAAGGCATGGACCAAATTGTTAACGACGCGATCTATACAGACGATGGTCAAAAAGCAAGTTACGAAAAAGAATTAGCAGAGATGGCAGAAAACCATCTCAAATATATTTTACTTACAAGAATCAATGGTCACATCTACCAGCATATGGAAGAAGCGACCCAAGCAGGGAGAGCAGGATAATGAGTATATTTGACATTTATGAAACAGCAAACAGTGGTCTAAACGCAATGCGTCAGACCATGCAGTACACCTCGGAAAATATTGCAAACATAATGACTCCTGGCTACAAAGCCAAGTCAGTAGTACTTGCAGCTAGAGCTAACAATCAAAGTTTTTCGGACATGCTTGCAGGCATGGGTGGTAACGGTGAGCTTGGTCAAGTACTCAAAGGTCAACACCGCGGTGCTGGTGCAATGGTAGCTCAAGTAGTAGAGGACAAACGTCCAGGTGCCATGGTTTACGATCCAGGTCATCCACTTGCTGACGCTAACGGTAATGTAGAGATGTCTAATGTAGATGGTTCTAAAGAGATGCTCAAGATGATGGATGCAGTACGTCAGTACAAAGCTAATTTAAGTATCATCGAGATGGCTAAGAAAGCTTCTCAAGAAGCACTTAACATGACGAAGAACGCTTAATGTCATCCTGAGGAGTGCCGCAGGCACGACGTCAGGATCTCATAAAAGATTTACTAAGCAAATTCAAATTATCCAAACTCGGATTTTCAATCACTTGTTTGAAATATTTGCGTGCTGGTATATGGATGCCAAAGAAGCGTGAAATCATCTGCTTGACTGGTTCAAAGACCTTGATAATTTTTCTTTCAAAAGCAGTAGATTTATATGCTGCTTCATGGAAGCCGTTGACCATCCCTTTGAATCCATTGACCACACTCAAACCAGAAATAAATGCGGCATATAAATTTTCTACTAGGCTATCAATACGCGGAATCCATTTCCCGATCAACGGCGTGAAGGTCAAACCAGCCGACATCAAACCACAGAATTTGTCTTCAACCCCAGAATTAGAACCAGCATTGGCATCATCCATATATTTTTCTTGATTGCCATTTTCAAATGGATGATTATTCAATAGTGATCGCATTGATTCAGACGGCAAGATCTTACCAGCTGCTGAAGTCCACATAGTTGCAGCATTAGCCAATGGCGCGCCATAGAGTAAAAGTTTGGCAAACAAATTATCAGGCTCATAACGTTTGACTTCCTTGAACTCAGTCACTGCCCTCAAAGCCCGATAAATAGAAGTTAATAGCACAGGTATATTGGTAAAGAAATTCATGGTGCCAATCATGGCTTCTTTGTGCAGGGTTAATTTCTCAGCATCAATTTTTTGTCCATCTGGAGTTTTGCGTCCTACCAAATTTAGTACTGCAGAGAATGCATCTTTGAGAAACTTAGGTAATCTTTGCACCTTGGAATCAATATTGAACATGTTCTCAGCGTACTCCACTAAAGAAGTAATCAAGTAAGCCAAATCATCCAAGCGACGGCGAGTTGCTGTAAGCACCACCCCCATAATCACTTCAGCAATTGAAAATTTTTCAGCAACTCCCTCGGTAAAATCTTCTCTATTCTTGTTAATTGTTTTGACTAAGAACTGGGCAAGATTGCGTTCTTGCTCATCCTCGGGACTCCGCTTAGGTTTGATA
>JAPPOW010000097.1 GCA_028817775.1 Candidatus Melainabacteria bacterium
ATCTAATATAATGACTATAGTTTGAGACGGCTAATTTTATTGTTACTACTAGGTTTTTTGGCGGCTGAAGCTAGCCCTTATTTGCCTAGTGATGATGAGACTTTGTTTCAATCAAGTGCTAGTAGTAAAGCCAAGAAGGTCAAAAAATTAGCTCAGGCGCTTAAGGCTCAACCGCAAAATCAAGAATTAACTTATTTGGTTGCAAACCAATATTTAGCTTTGGGTAAGGCTCAAGCTGATTTACGTTTCTATAGTTATGCTTCAGCAGCGCTTGAATATTGGATTAGTCAACAAGATTGTCCCCTGGAACTTTTGTTGCTTGAAGCTGATATCAAACAATACGAGCACAAATTTGAGCAAGCCTTAGAAATTTTGCAACGAGTATTGAAAGAAGATGAATTGAATCAGGTAGCACTTGCAATGCGCGCAGCAATCTTTCATGAGCTTGGAGAGTATTCAAAATCAAATCAAGATTGCAGGCAACTTGAAAATCAACTCTTGCAAACTACTTGTTTAGCTTTGAATCAATCAATTTTGGAGCCAGAATTGGCTTATCAAACTCTGTCTAGGCTTGAGTTTGTGAGAGATGATGCTAGCCAGTGGGCTCTTACTATTGCAGCAGAGATAGCTGCACGTTTGGCTAAGCCACTTGAAGCTGAACTTTATTACCGTCGTGCAATTGCCATTGATGATCATGATGTCTTCTTGCTTGGTTCTTACGCTGATTTTTTGCTGGATCAGGGGGAATACCGACGGGTACTTGAACTCTTGGCTGATAAACAAGAGATTGAAATACTTGCCTTGCGTTATAAACTGGCTCAATCCTTGGGAGCTAGTGATGCTTAGGTTCTTCTTAGTACTATTTTTAATGGCTTTGCCGGTGAGTGCTCACAGGGCTAGTGAGAGTTTTGTAACTATCAAGATGCAGCAACGAGGTCCTGACGTCGCGCAAGCGCTCCTCAGGATGACAGACCTTAGTTTGCGTTGGGATATTGCTTTGCGCGATCTTGATTTCCTGCTTGATCTTGATGCTGATAGTAATGCTAGTATCACTGGGCTTGAATTTAAACAAGCCAAGTCAGAGCTAATTGATTATTTGTTTGGTAAAATTGCTCTCCAAGCTAGTTCTAAGCAAGCAGCTAGTAGGCATCACCATCACCACCATCATCATGATTCAGCGCATCATCAACTAAAACTTAAAGAATGGATTGGGGCTTACTGCAAGCGAGCAGATAGAGTTCAATTATTGGTTGATGATCATAGTGATGGGAAGTTTGCAGTATTGATTGTTGATTATGTTTGTGAGCGTGAGCTTGATAAATTAGCGCTTGATTATGGTTTATTGTTTGCTGAAGATCCTGAGCATAGGGCACTAGTTGAAATAAATTATCAGGGCAAGAGCCAGAGTTATGTGCTTGATAAAAATCACAGACATATCAAAACTAAGCTTGGTCAAGTTGATTACTGGCAGCAATTTATGAGTTTCTTGGATCAGGGCAAGTGGCATATCTGGACTGGCTTTGACCATATTTTATTTTTGCTTGCTTTGTTGCTGCCAGTTGTCATGCTTACTAGCCGTCATTGCGAGGCAAAGCCGAAGCAATCCAGTTTTAAATCTTTAGTTTGGTCTGTTGTTAAAATTGTGACTTGTTTCACTGTCGCACATTCTATTACTCTAACTTTAGCTGCACTAGAACTTGTGAGCTTAGATGCCCATATGGTTGAAGCAATTATTGCTCTATCAATTGCGATTGCTGCCCTAACTAATCTCTGGATTGCTTCGTCACGGCAAGTGCCGCTCCTTGCAATGACGGCGGAGTATTCAATAGCCTTTGTCTTTGGATTGATCCATGGTTTTGGTTTTGCTGGAGCTTTGCAAGATTTGGGGCTGCCGCTTGGTGCACTTTTGCTTTCTTTGTTTAGTTTTAATTTGGGGGTAGAACTGGGTCAACTAGCTATAGTGATTGTTTTTGTGCCGCTAACCTATGTGATTAGTGATACTTGGTTCTATAAAAATATTGTTTATCGTTTGGGTTCAGTCGTAATTTTATTGCTTGCACTCAAGTGGTTCTTTGAAAGAGTTTAAAAAAAAGCCCCGGCATTAACCGGGGCCTCAGGTTTACGGACAAGCCGTCAGTTAGGTGAGCCAGGTAGCGGATCAAGTAGATATGGGAAAGTTGTATCAAATTGATCTTCGTTATTGTCTGCACCATCTGTGTAGGCAAGATCCTTAGAAGCTGCTGTATCAGTTGTAGTTTGAAGTACACCCATTGCAACTCTAAGTGTGATATCCACAACATCATCACCAGGACGGCGACCGTTCGGATAACCAGCATTGTCACCAGCAATTACTCCAAGCTTGTTCTGAGAACCACTAGCAGTTAGATCAGTAGAGGTATTAAGTCTAAGCATTTCAGAAGCAGTAACTCCTTCAGGTTGGTTCAGTCCACTAACACCAGTCAAGAATGCTTCAATCAAATCAGTTCTTGGGAAGTTAGTAGGAGCAGAAACACCAAACAAGGCTTCAAGAATTGCAGGGATAGTCGGATTAGTTACGTAAGTAAGGAAATCTGTATCGTTTCTTGGTTGAGAAGCGTTGAATGCATCCTTATCAGGTAAGCCGATTACAACTTCATTCACTAGTGCCATACCTAAGCGAGAAACTTGGGTGTAAGATCTGCTTGAACCAATTACTGGTCTTAGGAAAGTCGGGATATTTCTACGGATTTCTCTAGCTGGAATACTAGCTGTAGTCCAAACACCAATAATTGGTTGGTCATCACTTTCAATTAAGCACTCAGTTGGAATTTCAAGTGCTAATGAAGTGATGTTTTTATCAGCGGTATCACTTGCTTCAGCATCAACGGCGCCTGTAGGTAATGTGTTGACCAAGTCAAAGATTTCACCAAGGTTAACTTGGAAACCTTCCTTGCGTTGACCAACAAATGCTTTACCAGCAGTATCACAACCAGGGATTGTAATATCGTGGATAAAAGTATCTGCGTAAGCAGCGTAGTCAGTAATTGATTTATTACCGATATTAGCTTCAGGCATTGCAAAATCAATTTCACCATCAGCGTCAGTAACGAAACTACCATTGCGTGGTCTTAAACTACCGCCGCGGGTTCTAAATGCTCTACCTGTGATTCTTTCAATTGTGTAAGTAGAAGATCTAGAACGGTTACTCTCGTCAGCAGCTGTAAATGAATCAACGTTCACAAGTGCAATTGGTACAGTTTCATTACCAATTTCAAGAGTTTGTCCAAGACCGTCAAGCAGGGTGTTGCTAAATTCAAATCTAAAAGTAAGTTCTTCTATTGCGTCTCCATCTGTGTCGATTTTGATGTCATAAAGAGCATTCTCATCTAAAGTAAAGTAATTCGGTCCACCATAAGCATCTTGTAGCGGATCATAATTGGCAATGATGGTGATAAAACCATCACGACCAGTTTCATAACTACGGAAAGCGTACAAATCGGTGCCATCAACCTTAGGGCTGTGGGTGATTTGTGGAGCTTCACGGTGACTAGAAGCTAGGGCCTCTAATCCTGTGCTAGCTAGCATCAATGCTATTAGCACTAAAGTAGAAAATTTTTTCATCTATTCATTTCCTCCAATAAATTTCTCCTCTTCTTGCTTGATACTAACAGTACTCGCTGCAATATATGATCAATTCAGTTGTCAATGCATAATAGATTGAGGCGATCATTTCTTGGATGCTATGATTAATTTTCAATGTTTGATTCACTTTCAGGCAAATTACAAGACACACTGCAGCAAATTCGCGGGCAGGACAAAATAACTGAGGCTAATATTGACCAGAGTCTAGAGGCTATTCGCCGCCAGTTATTAGAAGCTGACGTCTCACTCAAAGCTGTAAAGCTATTTATTAATAGAGTTCGTAAAGAAGCACTTGAAGAAAAAGTCTTGCGGGGCCTTAAGCCAGGTGAGCAGTTTGTCAAAATCGTCTATGAAGCCCTGGTTGAACGTCTTGGGGGCGATGCTTCCGATAAGCATAGAAAGGTTCCACTGGCTCAAAGCATAGGTTTAAGTCCACGCAAAGACTTTGCGACAAGTGATTCTGCTAGCCAGTCGATTTTGCTTTTGGGTTTGCAAGGTGCTGGTAAAACCACTGCTGCGGCCAAGCTTGCTTATAACTTAAAGAAAGAAGGCGCTAAACCTTTATTGGTTCCATGTGATTTGCAGCGTCCAGCTGCGGTGCGGCAATTACAAATTTTGGCAGAGCAAGCTGAAGTTGACTTCCTTAATATCTTTGCAGATGGTGATGATTATAAAGTTAAATCACCGCTTGAGCTTTCTAAATTAGCCAAAGAACAAGCAAGCCAGAATGAAAACGACATTCTTATATTTGATACTGCCGGTCGTTTGCAAATCGACACCGATTTGATGGCTGAACTTTTGCTCTTAGAGAAGCAAGTTGCAGCGAGCGCCAAGTTACTAGTTATTGATTCTTTGATTGGACAAGAAGCAGCTAATGTTGCTGATAGTTTCAATACTCAAATTGGTATCACCGGGGTGCTGATGTCGAAGATGGACGCTGATACCCGTGGTGGAGCGGCTTTGTCAGTAGTAGAGGCTACTGGGCAGCCGATTAAATTAGCTTCCACTGGTGAGAAGTTAGAAGATCTGGAGATCTTCTATCCAGATAGAATTGCTTCGCGTCTGCTTGGCATGGGTGATGTTTTGACTTTGGTTGAGCAGGCTGAAGAAAAAATTGCTGAGGAAGAATCCAAGCGACTTGAAGCTGAGTTGATGAAGGGTAACTTCAACTATGAAACTTTCATGGGCTTCCAAAATATGATCTCTAAGCTTGGAGACTTCGGGCAGATCTTTAACATGATGGGTATGGGCAATATGCTCTCTCAATTTGGTTTGAAATCTTCTGATCAAGCTTCAGTAATGAGCCAGAGTCAAAGCAAGATGGCTAAGTTCAAGATCATCATCAATAGTATGACGCCGCAAGAGCGCAAAGAAGTAAATTTAGTCTCGCAAGACCCAAGTGCAGAATCTCGCCGTGCTCGTATTCTCCGTGGTTGCGGGCTTGATCAGTCTGACCTTGAACAATTAGTCAAAGAATTTGAACAGATGTCCAAAACTTTCAAGCAGATTGCACCAATGATGTCGATGATGCAACAAGGTGGCGGGCAAATGGATCCGCGGCAATTGATGGGACAGGCGGCAAGCGCTTCAATGTCCAAAAAACAAGCCAAAGCGATGAAAGCTCAGGGCATGCTGCCGGGCAAAGCCAAAAACTCTAGTAAAAAAGCCAAAAAAGGTGCTAAGCCAAGTATTAAGGGTTTTCGGACTTGACACATTATTTAATGAGTGTTATCGTTAGGTTTTGTTGTGAGCGTAGCTGGATTTGATATGGATTTGTTTGGTACTGTGGCTAATGATGTTAGCGCTGCTGCCAGTACTAGTTTGATGGCTGAGCCATTGAGTCCAGATCAGTTTGATGAGCAAATGCTTGCTGCTCAACCAGCGCTGGTGAGGCTTATGCACGAAGCAGTTCCTGCAGACTTAGATGAAGAGCAGGCAGCTGCAAGATTAGTTCAAACTTTTGATAGGTTTACCAGTCTTGCTAAAATAAAATATTTGGCTAAACTCTTTGAGAAACTTGAGACTGAGGATCCTAGCGTAGAAATGGCAGTATTTTCTCAAACTCAGGTACTGAGCTTTGAACTGGCTGGTCATAATATTGAGATCTCAATGGAGCACGGTAAAGATTTAAGTATGCTTACTAGTATCAGGCTTGATGGCAAGGCCTTTGTCTCTGCTAATGATGAATTTGCTTTGAAGGCAATGAAGCAAGATGAGAGCTTTGTAGCTGTTTTTCCAACTTTGTTTGATAGGACGATTGCTATGGAGAGAGTTGGTGATGAGGACCCCATTGAACTTTAGCTAGCCTTTGTTCTAGGATAGTTCTTATTCCCATATAAATGCTATTATCTTTGATATGAGCGCGTTAAAACTTTGGCAAGATAGTCTGGGTAAGCTTTGGGCTTTGGCTGCTTTTAATCAGTCTAACCAGCAAACAAGAGAGCAGAAACAAACCACTATGGACAAGCAGCAAGCAGCTTTGGTTGCTGCAATGACAGGGGAAGCTTTAGCCGAAGTACCCAAACTAGATATGGCTGCAGAGCTACTTGATTTGACTGTTCGTTTTGCCAAATTAGCGAAGGTAAATTTTTTCAGGCAAGCATTGTCAACAAAGGACAAAAATCCAATTAGTGTACTGGGGGTAGAAGAGCAAGGCACGACTGGTCATGGTGAGACCTACAAGGCAAGGTATCGTATCAAGCCAAAGCAAGGTGAAAGTTTTTTGGTGGAGATGGTTTTTGCAATTCCACCAAGTAAGCAACTCACTGATATCGAGGATAGTCGTTTTGACTTTTTGCAGTCTATTAAAATCGGCAGCCAGCTTTTGAATGGTCAGTATGAAATGGCTTTGCTTTTTGATCCCAGTCTAGAATCTCCAAGATTATCCTATTTCGCCCAGGCCGCTAGTGCTTTTTTGCAGGCTTCTGGAACAAAGTAGATTTGTATCAGTCTTTGATTTAGGTCCTCTTATTGGGCCTAAAATTATTTTAAGAAATCCCTAGCCTAGGCTTGACGCTTAGGTGATATGCCTATACTCTTAGGCATATGGAACAATTTAACAATATAGATTTAGTAGGAGCTAATATCAAAGTTATTGGCGCTGGTGGCGCTGGCTCAAACGCAGTAAATGGCATGATCGAAAATGGTCTGTCAAATATTCAGTTTTGGGTGGCTAACACTGATAAGCAAGCTCTTGAAGTAGCTCAAACGGCTAACAAAATTCAACTTGGCGAGAAACTAACTCGCGGACTAGGAGCTGGTGGAAATCCAGAGACAGGTAAATTAGCTGCTGAAGAGAGCCATGAGATCATTGCCAATGCAATTGATGGCTCGGATATGATTTTTATTACAGCTGGCATGGGTGGTGGTACTGGTACTGGTAGTGCTGCAGTAGTCGCTGACATCGCTAGAGAGAAGGGTATACTCACAGTTGGTGTAGTTACTAAACCATTTAGTTTTGAAGGACGCCGCAGAGTTAAGCTTGCTGAGGAAGGTATCAAGCAACTTCGCGAGAAGGTAGATGCATTGATTGTTATTCCTAATGATAGATTGCTTGAAATTACTGAGCGTCAAACTAGCATGACTGAAGCTTTTGCTCTTGCTGATAATGTACTTCTTCAAGGTGTACAAGGTATCAGCGATATCATCCAAGTTCCTGGTCTAATCAATGTTGACTTCGCTGATGTTAAGTCTGTGATGTTCAATGCTGGTAACGCGATCATGGGTATGGGTAGAGCGAGTGGTGAAGGTAGAGCGGTTGCTGCAGCTAAGCAAGCAGTTAACTCTCCACTTCTTGAGAACTCAATCACTGGTGCTACTGGAATCATCTTTAATGTTACTGGTGGTAAAGATCTTACACTTCATGAAGTTAATGAAGCTGCTGAGTCAATCTATGACGAGGTTAAAGAAGACGCTAACATTATCGTTGGTGCGGTAATCGACGAGAAATTACAAGGTGAAATCCAAATCACCGTCATCGCTACTGGCTTCAAACCAGTTGAAGAGCCGCAAATCAAAGCTCAAGCTGAAACAGCCAAGGAAAAGACACCTTTTTACTTGAACTTCGGTGGCGGTTTTGGCGCTAAGTCTAAACCTCCTGCGCAACCAGCACAAGTAGCTCCTCAAGCTAAGACTGCTGCTAGTCCGAATAATTTATTCTTCTCTAGCCCAGCTAAGCCGGTTGAGAAACCTGTTGAGCCAGTTGCAGTTGCTGAGCCTGAAACTGAAATGAAGGTACGTGAGGAGTCTAAGTCTCCAGCAGCCAATCCTGCAGCGACTACTAAATTCTCAGGCAATGTGGATATACCAGACTTTCTTCGCATGAAGAAGTAACAATTTATCGCTGTAACGCTCTAGCGCTCTAGCGCTGTAACGGGTGGATTACGACAAAAGTCCGCTACAGCGTTACACCGTTAGAGCCTTAGAGCGATATGGTGCTATTTCAATATTCTTACTTTTGTTTTCTCGGTTTTATTGCTTCAAGCTTCTTTAGTCCGACTGCAAGGACTGTCTTTCTTGTTGCTGGACTGGCTTTGTGGGCACTTTCTTTCTTGCAGAAGCAACCTGCTTCACTAAGAAGTTTAAAAGTTGAGTCAATAGATTGGATTTATAGATTCTTCCTAGTTTATATAGTGGCTAATTTAGTTTTGGAATTGATCCATAGTCAGAGCATGATGCATTGGCTCAAGAGCTGTGTCAGCACTTATGCTCAGTGTTTTTGGTGCTACTTCGTCATTGCGAGCCCCCCAAGGGGGTTTACTAGCCGAAGCAATCCAGTGGATAGACCCAAGCTATTACAACAAACTGTCATAGTAGTTGGCGGGCTCTTAGCTTTGATTGTAGTTTTGCAATTAGTTGGTCTGGTGCCAATGGCAGGTAATTATTATGGGATTTTGTCGCAGCCATTTACTAGCTCGGGGATTTTGCTGATTAGTTTTTTTCTTACTCTATCGTCATTGCGAGCGCCAGCGAAGCAATCTAATGCACCGACAAGCAATTATGACTGGTTTCTATACTTAAATATGGCTCTTCAGTTTATTGCAATTTTTGCTCTAGGACAGCGTTCTACTTGGCTTGGAGTTTTGCTAGCTTTGTTGATTTATATCGGCGTGCAGAAACTCTATTGCAAAAAACGCTTTTGGTTTGGTTTGGTAACTCTTGCTTTACTTGGTACTTTGGTTAGTAACGCATCACCACGAGTGCAACGCAAACTAGAAAAATTTATGCAACCACAGACTTGGCTTGAATCTAAAACTATGCAAGACCGCAAGCAGATTTGGCAAATTAATCATCAGGCATGGACTCAGAAGATTGGTTTTGGTATTGGCAAGATAGTTGAGTATGAGGGTTTGAAGCATGCTCATAATATTTATTTGCAGCAACTATTTTGTGGTGGGGTTTTTAAGTTTGCTGCTTGGCTACTACTTTATTTGAGTATTGGTCTAGCCTTAGTTAGATTATTGGGTACTCAGCCTGAAGCCTTCCTTGCTTATTTAGCACTTAGTGTTGAAGGTTTGATGGAAAATTGGTGGGGTGACGGGGAAGTATTGTCTTTATTTGTGGTTCTGCTAGTTTTGGCTTTATTGAAATCTAAGGAAAAGCTTTAGATACTAAGGATAAAACTAGCCATGCCTTAAAGTAATATTCATGCGCACGCCTGCAATTGATAGATTGGGTCACTTAGCCACGACTTTTAAACGTTACGGTCAAAGTCAGCAAGATAGTATTCCAGCCACAATCAAAGATCTTGCAGCCAATGCTGGTGGAGCACTGGCTGCAGCTGTTAAGCAGGTCAAATTGGAGCGAGACGACATTCCTCAAGTGCCAGGACTTGAACTGCAGCATGCTTTTGCTCGTATGCTAACTAGTTTTATGAATTACTTACGTGAGCTGAAAGAAGTTTATTCTGATTCTTATCACGGTAGAATACTCTCAAATATTTTTAATCACAAATTGGCTCAATTGAAACATACTGACAGACCCGCTATGGCAAGGAAGGCCGATGAAGTTTTGGATATGATCAATAGTTATAACTTTGATGATCGTCATCCAATGATTCAAGCTCGCATAGAGAGAATCAAGGAGATGTTGAAGTGGTTCCAGGAAGGTCATGCTAGTACTTACCTAGAAAAAGAATTTGGAATCAAAAAGGGACAAATTAGAAATTATATTTCTCAAACCCTTGGTACTGCGGGCAAGAGACGTGATCCAGCTGGCATTATCGCCAATGCTGCTTCAAGAGATGTTCAGGGGACCAGACACAATTACGCTAAAGCCAAAGCAGAAGGTAAGACTGGCAATTTAAAACGGCATGTTAGATTTCTTGAGCGTATTGAAGAAGCTCTAGCAAGAGAAGATCTTTCAGATCTTACAAAAAAGAAACTTTCTAGCATGCGTGAATATGCCCTTGCTGGTGTTAATGGTAGTACAGTTAAAATAGGCCGTAAGTATGGAGTAAGTCATCAGTCTATTTTTGATTGGGTAGATCGCTGGAATACCGTTATGGGAGAAAAAGAAAGCAAGGGGACTGACGGTGTCAAGAGATTTTTCCCAGATGATTGGCCTGATAGACCGAAGCCTAAAGCTGCTTCCAGGACAAGTAATTCTGGCACAGCTTAGGTGTTAAAATAGCTGGGTATGCGTAATTTCGCACTATTACTACTAGTTTTATCTATTTGTTCTTGTGCCAAGCAGGTTCCTTCCACTAAAGAAGCCAAGCCACTTTATGTCAAAGTAGAGCAGGCAAGTTTGGGTGGAGTCGAGAAGCAGTTTGAAACAGCCGGTGAACTTAAAGCAGACAAGGAAATTCTAGTTGCTGCTGAGCGTCAGGGTAAGATCGAGCAGATCTATGTACGTGAAGGTCAATCAGTTAAGGCTGGTGATGTTCTAATCAAAATTGAAGGGCAAGATGTTGATGCTGATTTGACCAAAGCCCAGAGTGATTACCAGTCTTACCAGAGACTCTTTGATGAAGGTGCAATTTCTAAACAGGAACTGGTTAACTATGAAGCCCAGCTCAAGCGGGTTGAGTCACAGCGTGACAATCTTAAGATCCGGGCTATTAGTTCTGGTGTGGTTGGAGTGATCTATGTTGACCCAGGTGACTATGTTAACCGTGGTGATAAGATTCTTGATCTGGTTAAAATTTATCCACTACGCGTGAGTTATAGCGTGCCTGAAAAATTAATTTCCAAAATTGCCATCGGGCAGAAACTTGAATTACGAGCAGATTCTGAGCCAGGCAAAGTTTTTGAGGCTAGAGTAGATTTTATTTCCCCGCGGGTAGATCCTAATTCTAGAGCGGTTTTGCTTAGGGCGCGGATTAATAACCCAAGTTCTAAACTTAAGGCTAATCAGTTTGTGCGAGTTAAACAAACGGTTGATAGTAAGGATGCTGTTTTGTTAGTGCGGGAGGAAGCTAT
Source organism: Candidatus Melainabacteria bacterium (assembly GCA_028817775.1). GTDB lineage: Bacteria > Cyanobacteriota > Vampirovibrionia > LMEP-6097 > LMEP-6097 > JABHOV01. Next base: position 11,043 of record JAPPOW010000097.1, read on the forward strand.
CTATCTTGATCAAGGTCAAGAATATTTGTATTTGGCTGAGGATACATCGTCATTGCGAGCGTTAGCGAAGCAATCTAATGCAGAGAATCAGGAACCGGCTGGTGACGATGGGATTGCCACGTCAGATTCAGAGAATCTTCCTGGCAATGACAGTAGAGTTGCAAAACGTGTTGCAGTTAAAACTGGTCATCGCCAAGAAGGCAAAGTAGAGATTCTAGAAGGACTCAGTGAAGGTGATACGGTGATCTATGCTGGTTTGCATAGTATTTATCCTGGTGCTCAGCTGGTTATAGTAAGCGACTAGGTTGGTAAGATTGTATCTGAATAAAATTATTGAGTGCTACGACAGGGTCGTAGTACGGATCATCTGGATTGGAATGCACTTGGATTAGTATGTGTCTGATTAACTGTGCAACGGAATCCTTCTCAGCTCCAGCAGCCCTCACCTCAATTGATGATAAGTAGTCTGCTTCTGTTAAATCAGTATCAAAGACTAGGTCTTGTATTCCAGATACAAAGTTATAGTTTTCACCTTCAGGGGCAAGTTTCCTTGCAATATCTCGTGATAATGAATAGATTGGACCATCTGACATCTGACATATTTCTTTTTTGAGACTGGCAGCAATCTCTGGTCGAACTAATCCATCTCTAAATAAGCTCTCTTTGAATCTCCAAGCTTTGTGTAATTGATTTTTTTCTGCTTTAGTTAACTCTCCTGGGATTAATTCTGAGACACTTTTGTCCTTAGAGCAGAGTGCTCTCATCAGTTTGCGACCAGCTTCTTTCATATCAACTGAGTGGACTTTGGCTTCTTCACAAATACCAGTGAAAAACTCAGATAATCGAAAAAGACTTCCCCTAGGTGCTTGGAATCTGACATCGCCTAATGATATTGACTCTGTTGACATGGTAGCTATTATATCACAAGTGTTCTCTTAAGCATCTAATTTTTACTAAATAAGCCTTCTAAAGTAAAGTAGACTTTACTTCGTAGAACTTATGAAGTCAATTAGCTCTCTATCTGACCTTTCAATTAAACGCCCAGTATTAGCTACTGTCATGTCGTTAGTGATAGTTTTTGCTGGGATCTTGGCTTGGACTAAATTACCAGTACGAGAGTACCCAGATATTGACCCGCCAGTGATCACAGTGACTACCGTTTATCCTGGAGCGAGCTCTAAAGTAATGGAGTCTGAAATTACCGATCTGGTTGAAGCAGAACTTAGTGGTATCGAGGGGATTAGAACTATGGTTTCTAGTTCACGCGATCAAGTCAGCGCTATCACTATTGAGTTTGTACTTGAGCGAGATATTGATATTGCTGCTCAAGATGTGCGTGACAAGATCGCTAGGATTGCTCGGCGTTTGCCGGAGAATAGTGATGACCCGGTGATTGCCAAAGCTGATTCTGATGCTCAGCCCATTATGTGGGTCAGAGTACAGTCGCAAAGTCGTAATTTGATTGACTTAGCCGAGTATGTTGATCAAGAGATCAAAGATTATTTCCAGAATGTGCCTGGAGTTTCCAAAGTTATTTTTGGCGGCGAGCGTAGGCGCTCGATTCAAGTTCTGCTTGATACTAAGAAGCTTGCTTACTATGGTATCTCGGTGCGTGATATTGAAGAGGCGCTGCAAACTAATAATATTGAACTGCCAGCAGGAACTATTCTCTCTAAAACCAGAGAGTTTAGTATCAATGTTGACGCTAAGTTAAGCGAACCATCGCAGTATGCTGAAGTTATTATCAAGGACTCGCGTTTTGGTTTGATTAAACTTAAAGACGTCGCTCAAGTAATAGAGGGCGCCGAGAATGACAAGAGCTTTGTGAGATTCAATGGCCAGCAGGGTTTTGGGCTTGGTATTGTGCGTCAAGCGAAATCTAATACTATTGAGATCTCTGATCAAGTACATAAACTTATTAAGGAATTGAATAAAAAAATACCTGAGGATATCGAGCTTGCTGTTGGTTATGATGCAGCTGAATTTATTCGTCTTAGTATGCAAGAACTTTATACGACAATTCTGCAGGCTACTTTACTAGTCTTGCTAGTGATTTTTGGCTTCTTGCGTAATCTGCGCAGTACTCTAATTCCCGGAGTTGCAATTCCAATTAGTTTGGTTGGGGTGATGATAGGTATTCAGTGGTTTGGCTTTACTCTCAACCAGATGACTTTATTAGGTTTGATTATTGCAATTGGTATTGTGGTTGATGACTCAATTATTGTCTTGGAGAATATCTATCGCTATATCGAAGAGGGCATGGAGCCTAAAGAAGCTGCTCGTAAGGGGGCTGAAGAAATCACCTTTGCAGTAATTGCAACTACTTTGGTTTTGATTTCAATCTTCTTGCCGATTGGATTTTTGTCAGGAATTACTGGTAGATTACTGTCTGAGTTTGCTTTCTCACTTTGTTTTGCTACTGCGATTTCAAGCTTTGTGGCATTGACAATTGCACCAATGCTTTGTTCTAAAGTTTTTGTGCCTAGGTCATTACGAGCGCAGCGAAGCAATCCAGGCTTCTATCAAAATCTTAAGCTTTGGCTTGAAAACTTTTTTACTGGTCTTGAGAGTTTTTATTCCAAAATGCTTAACTGGGCACTGGAGCATAAATCTAAATTAGTTACAGTGGTGATGCTCAGTTCAGTTTTACTTATTGTGGGCTTGTTTAATTCTTTGCCTAAAGATTTTATTCCTGATGAGGATAGAGGTAGCTTCTTTGTCATTTTCAAAAGTCCTACTGGTAGTAATATTGGTGTTATTGATAAACAAATTCGTAAAGTAGAAAGTTTCTTGCAGACTATCCCAGAAGTGGTGACAACTATCTCGGTGGCTGCATTTGGCAGAGATGCGCCTGGTAAAGTAACTTCGGGAATCATTATTACTCGGCTTAAGCCATGGAAGGAGCGTGCGCGCAAAGTCGGTGCTATAGTTGGTCCACTTTATCCAGTGCTCTTTGCTATGCCGGAAGTTTTTACTTTGCCGGTATTGCCAAAGTCTGGTCCAGATAGTGGCTTTGGCAGGCAGCCAATTCAATTAGTATTGAAATCAAACGATTTGGATTTCTTGGTCAAAGCTTCAGCTAATGTGGTGCAGCAATCATTTACTTTGCCAGGTATCATGTTCGCTCGTTCTAATTTAAGTTTGGATAAGCCTGAACTGACTGTTGATATCAATCGTGAGAAGGCTCAAAGCTTGGGTTTGTCGATGGAGGATATTTCTAAATCGATTGAGCTCTTGTTTACTGGGATTGATGTTACCGAGTTTAATGAAGAAGGTGAGAATTACAAAGTCATTCTCACTGTGCCGCGGCTTGAGCGTAATAGTCTGCGTAAGATTGGTGAGTTTGCTTTGCGTAATAAAGCAGGTCAAATGATTCAATTGAGTAATTTGGTTACTGTGCGTGAGACTATTGGTGCTGAAGAACTGAATCATCATAACCGCAAGAAATCAGTGACAATTGAAGCTTCTCCAGTCAAGGGGGTTACAGCTTCTGATGGCTTAGTGCAAATAGAAGAGCTTGCTCGCAGTGTGATTGCTGAGATGGAAAATATACCACCTGATTTTGAGATTGATTATTTAGGCACTTCTAAGGAGCTCAAGGACTCGGATGCAGCTCTCTACTTTGGTTTCTTTGTGGCTTTGATCTTTGCCTATTTATTCCTTGCTGGACAGTTTGAAAGTTTCATTTCACCAATGATCATTATGCTTACAGTGCCACTGGCTTTGCTTGGAGCACTCTTAGGGATTTTTGTATTCCAGTTCTTCCCATGGCTTACCCAAATCTTGGTTGGGATTCTAGGAGAGAATTTTGCCTGGCTGCAATATGCCATACCGCAGTTTAAGAATATAAGTTTGAATCTTTATTCGCAGGTAGGGATGATTATGCTTATTGGTATGGCAACCAAAAATGGAATCTTGTTGGTTGAGTTTATGAATCAATTGCGGGAGCAGGGTATGTCGACAGTGGAGGCGGTCAAAGAAGCTGCCAGATTGAGATTGCGTCCGGTTTTGATGACTGCAATTTCCACGGTGCTTGGTTTATTACCAATAGCTCTTGCGATGGGGGTAGGTACTGAATCACGTCAGAGTCTTGGAGTGGTGATTATTGCTGGTATGAGTATTGCTACTGTACTTACTTTATTATTGGTGCCTGCTGTTTATAATTTAGTTTTTGCACGTAAGTGATTTCTAAGGTGCCAATTTGGCACCTTAGAAATATTTAATATGGGGTTTGATGAGGGCTTGTGAAAGTCTTGAGGATTGTCGGTCATTGCGAGCAACGTGAAGCAATCTAATGTGGAGGTTCCAGCTTGTGCATTGGATTGCTTCGTCGTTTCACTCCTCGCAATGACGTCGGATCTTTTAGTGGTTTCGTATGCTTTTGTGATAGGATTTGGTCAATATGGAATCCTCGAGATGAATTTCAAGGCTATGAGTTGATGGAAACTTTCCTTGACGTCAAGGGGATGACTCAAGCTGAATTGGCTCAGAGACTTGATTTAAGTCCATCTAAGATTAATGATCTGATTAAAGGACGTAGAAAAATATCAACTAAGGTAGCGAGAAGTTTGGCTAAAGTATTTGAAGTTGATCACACTGTCTTTTTGTAAGAAAAGTATTACGGTGCTCATCGGTTAAGCCATTGTTTTCAATAGCGACTAAGTGTTTAGCAGTACCGTAGCCAACATTATTCTCCCAAAGATAGCCAGGATATTTGAGAGCTTGTTCTTTCATATAGTCATCACGATGCGATTTAGCTAAATTACTAGCTGCTGCAATTAAAGAACTTTGTGAATCTCCTTTGACAATATTTTCTTGGCGGATAGTTATTTGACTTAAGTCAATTATTGAACCCTTGAGGCGTTCAGCAAGGTCTGGGATAATATGCCTGCCGTCAACTAACAACAAAATTTCATTTGGGTTTTGATGATATAGATCGCTGTATTGCTTGACTATATTAATCAGGTTCTCAGTCATTGATTGCCAAATCGCCGGCACGATGCCGTTCCCATCAATATACTTAGCCGACTGCTGGTTGATTGAATAAAATAAATGATTCTGTGATTCAAAACAAGGCACATCAAGCAGTGACCTGCATAGATTCTCGCGTTTGGCTTTAGGCACCTTCTTACTATCATCAAGTAGTAAGAGCGCACAGAGGGCATCAACTTCTTCAAGCTCCTCTTCAATACTATCCTCGTTAATAATAGTCTCGGTGTAATAAAGATCTTTTTCAGAGAGTGAAATAAAATCTCCGCTCATCAATTGACGAGCAGATTTTATTTCGGCTAATAAATCTTGGCTGGCGCCATAGAAGCTAGAACAAGAATAAGCACCAGTGCAGACTGGTCCAGCAACACAGCCTCTACCTACTTCATCAAGTCCAATGATTAAGGTGTCCTGAGCTGAATCCAGATAGAATTGCTGATCGAATATGAGTAACTTAGATAAAGTTGCAAAATGTTTTTCGGTATAAGCTTGGTGGTAATTTTTGCGGGCTCTTGGTCTAGCTTCTGAATAGAGTTTACGTTGACGTTTCTTTTTCTTGGTTTTGGCTAGGCTCATGATTATTCCCACTTGCTTTAAGTGCAATTTCAAGCCTGGTCCCACTGAAAAAATCGAGGAATAATTCCTTGAAGCGACCAGAGCATCCTTGGCTGCAGATTATTGTACATGATCTAAGTAGTCTTACATATTTGCGAAATATTTCAAACTCCTCTCCAGTGAGTTCTTTTTCTTTGATGGCAACAGTTTTGCCATCTGCTGCACGCTGGTAACGATCACTTTTGGCTAGCTGAATAATACAATCTTTAAGATTTGAAGCTAAGCCTTTGGATTGAGCTCTGATCTCGTCGAGCACGGGTTCAAGCTTGCCAAAAAACTCTTGGTCGTATTCTTCAAGTATTTGATTTAGCTTTTCGTTAGTTGCCAAGAACTGTTATCCTTTAGATATATGAAGATATCATATTTAGGTCCTGAAGCTTCCTATACACATATTGCAGCTAGAAATTTGTTCAATAATGCTGAGCTAATTCCCAGCTCTACTATTACTAATATTGTTCATGATCTTGATATTGGTCTGGTGGATCAAGCTGTAGTGCCAGTAGAAAATTCTATTGCTGGTGGGGTTACCGAAACAATTGAAGCTTTGCAAAAGACTGAGGATATCTACGTCATTCATGAGTATGTCTTGCCGATTCATCACTGTTTACTAGCCTTGCCTGGTTTTGATAAAGCTAAACTTGCTGAAGTCAAACAAATCCGCGCCCATCATATGGCACTGGGTCAGTGTATGGACTATATCCGTGACAATATCGGTGGAGCTGAGATTTTACCTAGTTCTAGTAATAGTGCTGCTGCTCGTTCACTTAAAGAGAAAGGTGATCAGGATCAAGTGTTATTTGCAAGTGAACTATGTGGTGAAGTCTATGGCTTGGATGTGCTTGAGAAAAATA